>DMCR01000113.1 GCA_003445735.1 Cryomorphaceae bacterium | reverse complement strand
TGTGGTTGTATTCCGAAAGGATATAGGTCGAATCATTGCGGGCTTGTTGGAGTTCCGATGGAACGATGAAACCTGGTTTGCTTCCTACATTGTTATTTCGATGATCCCTGCCGCCATTATTGGACTGGCGTTTGAAGATCAGATTACGGCATTATTTGAGGGCCAATTATTATTGGTCGGCGCCATGCTGGTGCTCACGGGGATTTTATTGTTTTTGGCAGATCGTGCGAAAGAGACTACAAAGTCAGTCTTCGCATTGGATGCATTCGTTATAGGATTGGCACAAGCTATTGCCATTTTGCCCGGGGTAAGTCGTTCAGGGGCGACCATCAGTACTTCAGTATTGTTAGGGGTAGACCGCCACAAGGCAGCGCGCTTCTCATTCCTAATGGTGCTACCTATTATTCTTGGGAAAACCTTGTTGGATACCAAAGATATTATTGCGGGTCAGGCTGCGGGCGTTGAAGTTGATGTAACCACCTTGCTTTTAGGGTTGGCGGCAGCGTTCATTAGTGGTGTCTTTGCATGTAATTGGATGATTGCCTTAGTGCGTCATGCCAAACTGAAGTACTTTAGCTATTACTGTTTCAGCATTGCTGCCATCGTCATGCTGAGCCAATTCTTTGGATTTTGACCGTAGAGGATATCGTTTCTGGCCAAGTACTATTGGTCGATAAACCTTACGAGTGGACCAGTTACCAAGCGGTTGCTAAAATCAAATACGCCCTTCAAAAAGTTACGGGAAAGAAAAAGTTGAAAGTGGGTCATGCGGGTACCCTAGATCCTTTGGCCACAGGTTTACTTATTATTTGTGTGGGTAAGAAGACCAAGGAGATTTCGGATTTCATAGGGTTGCCCAAGGAATATGTGGCGCATATAAAGCTAGGTGCGACTACACCTTCTTATGATTTGGAGAGCGCCATTGATGCGGAATTCCCCACGGATCACATCAACCATGGGATGATTGAGGAAGCGCTCAAAGTGTTCACAGGAACCATTTCCCAAGTACCACCCATTTTCTCTGCCATCAAGAAGGATGGGGTTCGTGCCTACGAGAAGGCTCGTGCGGGTGAGGAAATAGTGATGGCTCCGCGTCAGGTGGTTATTTACGAATTAGAAATTCTTAGTTATAAGGACCAATTACTAGAGCTGAGAGTCCTCTGCAGCAAGGGTACGTATATCCGATCCTTGGCGTATGATATTGGCAAAGCTTTGAATAGCGGGGGCCATTTGGTAGGGTTACGCCGTATCAAAATTGGTCCCTACGACGCCTCAAACGGACAAGGGCCTAACGAGTGGGCCCAATATTTTTTGGATGAAGTCGCTTCTACTTAGTCGAGGAAACGACTCTTCCATAAATTTGAACTGAAATTTTTCATGCGGCTGAAGCCGTACAAGGCTGTCATGGCGCTGGTGGCGAAAACCATCCAGAAGAAGAAAATCACACGAATATGCATGATGGTGCCGGTGTCTTTGGGGCCGCGCATTACGCTCTCAGGGAACAACAGTGCAGTGAGTGCCGCAAATACGAATACGGTCTTCATGATCGTCTCGAAACTGCGGAAGGGATAGACCAAAATTTTACGCAAAAAATGTAGGTCATTGCCCCATTGCGCGAGTTGGTAATAATAACCATTGCCCATAGGTACCATAAGAATAGGATCTTTATCCTTTTCCGCCAGCTTAAACATCCCTGCCGGCGCAATCATCTTAAAGCCTTTAATCTCTTTGCCTTGCTTGGCTTCGAAATCTTTGATGGCATCAATTGCCTCTGAAGGAAAGGTGCCGTTAAAGTGCTTGGAGTCTAGGAATCTCAAACGGTAATCAATGCACAGCGTTTTGATGTCTTCAATGTGATAGATGCGACGGGCATCCAGAGCATCAAAGTCCAATTGTTCTTCGCCACCTTCGGACTTAAAAAGATTGCGCAAAATGCGCTCGCCCTCATTAGGTTGGTTCAACAAGACTTTGAAGCCTTTAATTATATCGGTGTTCGACGGTTGCGCATTTTTCGCGCGGATTTCACTAAGCTTTTCGAGTAGATTAACTCCCATTGTTTTTGCCTTAAAATGTTATAGGAACTAATTCAGTGACGGGTAGATATAACAAATGTCGGTACTGTAAGGTTTAAAGTCAATTGGTTTATTAAAAACTTGACAAGGGGGGTGTCGAAATCGTACCTTTGCACCTTTCTTAATTATAAATTTCAAAGCCCGTAAGCTATGAAAATGAAACTCTCTCACTTTAGCTATGCGCTGCCTAAGGAGCTCATAGCTCAAGAACCCACCCTACATCGCGACGATAGCCGTTTAATGATATTGCACAAGGATACCGGCGAAATCGAGCACAAACAATTCCACGAAGTCATCGATTATTTCGAGGACGGCGATGTGATGGTGATGAACAACACCAAAGTTTTTCCTGCACGCATGTGGGGGAACAAAGAGAAGACTGGTGCGCGTATCGAGGTGTTCTTGCTGCGTGAACTCAATGCTGAGAGTAGGTTGTGGGATGTCTTAGTGGATCCTGCACGCAAGATCAGAATAGGGAATAAATTGTACTTTGGCGAGGACGACTCGTTGGTTGCTGAGGTTATTGACAATACTACTTCACGCGGTCGTACCCTGCGCTTCTTGTTTGACGGATCGTATGAAGAATTCCGTTCAAAGCTCACGGAGATGGGAGAAACGCCACTCCCGAAATACATCAACCGCGAGCCCACTGAGGAAGATGCGGAGCGTTACCAAACCATTTTCGCGAAAGAAGAAGGTGCCGTGGCTGCTCCAGTGGCGGGATTACATTTTTCGAAGCAGTTACTAAAGCGTTTGGAGATCAAAGGTGTACAGCTACCAGAATTAACACACCATGTAGGACTAGGAACTTTCCGTCCGGTGGAGGTAGAGGATTTGAGCAAGCATAAGATGGACAGCGAGCAATACTTCTTACCGCAATCTACTGCTGATGTAGTGAACGATGCATTGGTCAGTAAGCGCCGTGTATGTGCCGTAGGTACCACCACCGTTCGCACATTGGAGAGCTCATTGACCACGGGAGGACGTGTTACAGGAAACACAGGATGGACTAATAAATTCATCTTTCCTCCTTATGAGATTCAGATTCCAGATTCAATGATCACGAATTTCCACCCTCCAGGTTCCACATTGTTGATGATGAACAGTGCGATGGTGGGTCATGAATTGGCAATGCATGCCATAAATGAAGCCATTAAAGAGAAGTACCGTTTCCTGGCTTTCGGTGATGCAATGCTGATCATATAATCCTTAAGTCAGAGAATGGAAAGCCCTGTATCCTTGGTTGTGGGGTTTTTTAGAGCAGGTTTGCCATTGCCTCGAGATACTGTTCTGCGATATGGGACCAATTAAAATAATCTTTAACCCGTGCCTTCGAGATTTCAGCTTGTTCGGCCCGTACCGCTGCTGTCGGACGCTGCGCCAATAATTCCGTCAAGCCTTCTTCATCCGACCACAATGCGCCCAGTCCTCCCAAAACACTCGCATTGAAAGGATTATCATGTGCCAAGATCATGGTGCCACATCCCATCGCTTCGAGTAACGCTGGATTGGTACCGCCTACACTGTGCCCGTGTAGGTAAAACACGGCTTGAGTACGTAGGGCATTCAGGACCGTTTTATCATAAATAGTTCCGGGGAAATGAAGGTTCTTCGAGTTGAAAATTTTGCGTAGCTTCTGCCCATATCTGGTGCTATAATCTCCGATTGTCACTAATGTTTCCCCGCTTTCTTCTGCTGCCGCAAGAATCTCCCACACGTGGTTATCTGGCTGCACTCGGCCAATATGAATATGGAAGTTGTCTGTCGGAAGGCCGGCTTGTTCGAGAATCTGAACCGTATTTTCATGTTTATCTACTACGTGGCTGCCGTAGGCGATGGTACGGGTAGACGTGTGGTATTTGGCCAAATACCGGGCGATCTCAGGGTTGTCAGCAACTAAAAGTTGTGAGCGTTTGGCCGCTCTGCGCTCCGACCATCTCAAGAATACCGAAAGCAGCCCCTTGTATTTGGCTCTTTGGTGTTCCATACCGTCCATGTTGGTTAAGGTGTTTTTCTTCGGCCATAGGAATGACCAAATGCCAGAAGTGGTGTAGCCCAGCTGTAAATAAATGTCAAAACGTTCTCGTCGTGCGTCTAGGATGCAGAGTAAATCGTATAAGAATTGGCCCGCGAGTCCGAAGGTGCGTTCTGGGTTGAAAATGTGCTTGATGCGCACGCCGGCTACTTCTTCCACTTTGTCCGGATGGTCGCTGGTAGTGTAG
>DMCR01000167.1:2531-5431 GCA_003445735.1 Cryomorphaceae bacterium | reverse complement strand
ATCAAAAAGACCACGTGTCTCACTCACCGTAGCACTGAGCATGGAATCTCGAGAATCTATGAAAAGTGAGCCTGCAATCTGAGGATTGTGCGGCGGCATATCAATGTCGCGCGCTACACCCTCGGCAAAGCGTTCGCAAGAAAATAGGGCTGTTGTGGTCGCCAGAAGCAATAGAATCTTTTTCATGGCTTAAAATTTTATACGGTAAGCGACTGATGGAATAATAGGGAAGAGGCCGTACTCGCGGAGCTTGGTGTTCCCTTGTCCATCAGTAGTGGTTTCTAAGAAAAATGGGTTGAGGTTGTTGTAGGCATTGTATGCACTAATGACCCACCAACGCTCGTAGTTTCTTCGTTCCTTCCTAAAGCTAAGGCTGAGGTCCAGTCTGTGATATGCGCTCATACGGAACGAGTTTTTATCGGATGGGCGTTCCACTAAGGCTTGTTGGTTTTGCCACCAGCTCAAGCCATCGGGTAGAGAGGTGAGGTAGGAAAATTCCGGCAGGGTTATGGCGCGCCCAGTGCCGTAGACCCAAGCACCGCTAAATTGGATATTTTCTGTGAATTCGTGGGTTAGGACCGCGGAGAAATCGTGGCGGCGATCGTAGGTGAAGAAATAGCGCTCTCCGTCGTTGATTTCGTCAAACTGGCGCCAAGACCAGCTGAGGGTATAGCCAATCCATCCGGTGGTCTGCCCGCGTTTTTTCTGCGCAAAGAACTCCATGCCGTAGCTCTGGCCGACTCCTTGAGTGATCTTGTCCTCCCAGTTTTCATCGAGGGAGAACAGGAAGTTGGCCCCTTCCTTATAGCTCACTAGGTTCTTCATGTCCTTGTAATAGCCTTCAAGGGACAATTCGAATTGGCCTAAATTTTTCGCTAATCCTATAGCATACTGACGCGAGGTCTGCGGTTTTATGTTGGCCGTCGAGGGTACCCATAAATCGGTAGGAAGACCGATGCCTTCGTTCGCCAGCAGGTTGACAAATTGCATCATATCTGCGTAGGACGCCTTCAAGGCAATATCCCCGGGCAAGCTGTAATTCAGACCCAATCTAGGTTGTAAGGAAGTGTAGTTTTCACCTTCGACCGCTAAACCGGCAAAGTGCAAGCCCCCATTCACTTTAAAGTTTTCATTTATGGTCCATTCGTCTTCCAAGTAGGCAAAGAACTCATTCGAAAGGATGCTCGTTGCACCTAGAGTGGTGTCTAGATTAAATCCACCTGAACTTAGCACTAGGTTGGTTGCACCAGGGCTAAAATTGTGGTTGGTATATCCTGTTCCGAAGCGTATATAATGCAAGGGGCTGTGTGCGTAATCGAAATCAATACGCCCCCCGTAGTCTTCAATACCCGAGAAGTATAGACCTGCGAAGCGTTCGACTTCTTGACCGGTGGTGTCGGGGAAATTGGGCTGGAAGGTCGATTCAGAGAAGGCGCGAGTGTTGAATTGGTATTCGGAACGCGTTGCGGTGACGTTGGAGAAGAGCTTTGGACTCCACTGGTGGTTCCAGCGTGCTGCAGAGATGCTGTTCATCCAATCGATCCCAAAGTCAAACTCTTCGGTACGTGTGCTGTCGGAATAGCGATCACGAATACCGAAGTCGTCTTTGCCTTGGAAGTGACTGAAGTACACACGGTCCTTTTTGCCCACTTTGTAGTTCACCTTCATGTTGGTGTCGTAGAAATAGTAGCGCGGATTGGTTTGTTGGTTTGGGTTGGCGTTATTCACAGAATTGAAAAACGGTTGAGCCAAAAGGTCCACATAGGTACGACGACCACTGATCATGAAGGATGCCTTATCCTTAATTAGCGGTCCTTCAAGGGTCAATTTTGACGAGATGATGGACGCTGTAGCATCGCCGTGAAACTCATTCATATTCCCTTCTTTCATGTTGATTTCCAAAACGGAAGACAATCGACCGCCGTAACGTGCTGGGAATCCACCTTTGGTAAGGCTAACGTTAGAAATTGCATCGGCATTGAAGACCGAAAAGAAACCGAAGAGGTGGTTGACATTGTACAGAGGAACACCGTCTAAAAGGATGAGGTTTTGATCGGGCGAACCACCACGGACGTACAAGCCGGAAGTACCTTCGCCACCGCTTTGTACACCAGGTAGGAGTTGTAAAGTTTTCATGATATCCACTTCACCTAAAATGGCCGGTAGGGATTTCAACTGCTTGATTGGAACTTCCATCTTGGACATCTGCACTTGTTCTTGAATCTTCTGCCCTTCGGCGGCAACAACATCAACTTCATTGAGCATGTTATCCGAAGGCTTCAGGCGGAAATCAAATTCCACATTTTTCGAAAGGTCCACCTCAAACTGGTTGTTGTCGTAGCCGAGGTAGGTCAGTCGCACGACATGTGAACCCTTTGGTAGGGTGAGCGAATAGAACCCGTAATTGTTAGATGAGGTGCCCAATTTTAATTCAGGCGCCCAAACGTTCACCCCGATAAGCGCTTCACCTGTCTCAAAGTCGGTGATATAGCCGCTTAAGGTACGGTTTTGCGCCCATAGTGAGCTTGAAGCAAGCAGTAGTGCCGCTGCTATTTTGATTTTCATAGATGGTATCTTGTTGGCACTTTAGTAGGGAAAATCGTGCCATCTGTTTTTCTAAAACTTCCTTATAAAGGTAGTATACGATTTCCTTCAAAAGGCTTGAGTTTGCCAAATCCCAGTTCCTCGGGGGTCATCGTGGTGAATTGACTTTGTGGGATGCAACCGATTAGTTCCGAAGAAGGGGCCTCAAATCCGAATTCTTCCGCCAGTTCTTGGACTCGGGTAAACACCTCACAAACTCCTGCTTCATGTGGCTTGGTAAGGTTACAGCTGACCTGAACGAGATCGAAATCTGGCAAATACCATCCTATGGCTTTAACCCCCGGCATACCGCCGTC
>DMCR01000167.1:0-2137 GCA_003445735.1 Cryomorphaceae bacterium | reverse complement strand
TAGATTTACGTTGTAAGCCACCATCAAGGGGCGCACACTCATCGCTGTGGCGCCGTGCAGGGCAACAGCCGAGGTGAAGGTCTGCGGACCGAAGTCGGGGAGGTCGCCGCTAGCAAATCTCTCCTCGAGGCCTTCGTACTCTCCTTGGCGCACAGCTGCAAGGTTTTTTCTTTCTGGGCTGCTCGCGAGGTGCTCGTAGCCGTAGATAGCCAAATCGTGTTTCGTGCTCATTGCCTGAGCGAACGTGCGCACACGCTCGAGCAGGTCATCTGCATGTGTTTCATCGTCCAGCAAAACGAAAGGACAGACGTCCACAGCACCCATTCGCGGGTGCACGCCTTGGTGTTGGCACATATCTATCTCGCTGAGAGCAATAGTAAAGAGCGCATCAGTGGCTTTTAGGACTTGGTCCGCGGAGCCAAGATAGGTGAATACCGTACGGTTGGTACTTTTACCGAGATCGACAAAGTGCAGCGTTACTCCCTCGGTAGCTTCAATCGCTGCAGCAATGCGTTCAAGGATTACTGGATCGGCAGTACTAACGTTGGGTATGCATTCTATCCGGTAGCTCATGTTATTCGCTAAAGATGTGTGCTTTGATAAAATCGGACACGAGAAGGGCCAAACCTCTTCCGACTGAGGCATGTTCCTCTTCTGAGGTTACGCGGCCTTCACAAATATGCAAGTAGTGGGGTAGCATATCGAGCGCGTAGATGATTTGACGGACCTGATCAAAGGAAAATCCGCTAACGCTTTGAGCGCTTGAAGGAAAATTTGCAATGGCATCCACGTCCAATTCCAATCCATATTCCATGCCCAAATGTTCTGCGACGAGAATGAGTGCTTCGTCTTGGGTCAATTCACCAGATTGTAAATCTTCAAAGCTTGCCACATTGTAGGCGTCGTTGTGCTCAATGATTTGCCAAATGTATTCTGGCGTATAATTCTCTTGAAGCCCTAACATGAAGTAATTCGCCATATAGCCTGCATCTGCGGCATAGGTAAAGCCGTTGCCACTATGCCTGCCTTCAGTCGTTCTTAAATCTGTATGTGCGTCAATATTCAGGCAGTTGATGGCGCGTCCTTTTGCTTCGCTACTGCCTTTCAAACACCCGAACGCATTGTTATGACCTCCACCAATAACAATTGGGATGGCCCCTAATTCAGTGATTCTACGTACTACAGCGCTCACGGTATGATCGTTCGCCGCCGTGGCCTCACGCAGAGCGTCTATCTGATCATTTTCTATCGAAGTGGTGGGAACTACTGCTCCAAGAACCGCTGCCGCGTCGCTTGGGAAGAATCGGTTCACCTGCAAGTTGAGGAAGTAACTCAAGAAGCTTTGGAATGCGCGATCTGCACCGCCACGGCCGTGGTTGGCACGAACACCGAAATCTTCTTCGACTCCTACGAGAACGAACTTGAACGGAAGGGAATCTGCGCTGGTCCAATCGGTCTCGCTAACCGTTGCAATACGCTCACCTAAGCGCTGTTCGCCCGAACGAACGGAGGTGCGGCTAAGGAGATCTTCTTTCGTGTAATGTTCTAATACTGTGCTCATTGGGTCTGTCCACCTAAAATCGTGGTTTGAATGTGATTGGTTCCGAAATCGTAGCACAGATACTCCAGCGATGGGATGGCCTTAGTGATCAATAGATCCGCATCCTTACCCACGGTAATGGAGCCTTTGCGCTCGCTTAGATTTAAGGCTGCCGCGCCGTTAATGGTGGCTGCGTTTAGCGCTTCCGCTGGGGTCATTTTCATCTGTGTACAAGCCATGTTACACACCAGCTGCATGTTTCCTCCAGGCGCCGAGCCCGGGTTGTAATCAGTGGCCAAAGCGACTACACAATCATTTTCTATAAGTTCTCGAGCAGGACCGTAAGGAATGCCGAGGAAGTAGCTGCAAGAAGGCAGAAGGGTCGCAATGGTATTGCTACCGTGTAATGCCTTTAACGCCTCAGGATTCATCACTTCGAGGTGATCCACGCTCAGGGCACCGGCCTCGACTGCCATCTGGATACCGCCGATGTCGTAAAACTGATTGACGTGAATTTTCAGCGGTAATCCGCTATTGGTACTGGCATTGATCAAATGCTGTAAGGCATCTAGGTTGAAATAGTCGCGCTCAATAAAG
>DMCR01000054.1 GCA_003445735.1 Cryomorphaceae bacterium | reverse complement strand
GATGCACGTAATTCATTGCGTATCCACCCGGATGTGGTGGAGATCGTGGAGCAATTCCAAATAAATGCCGCTACTCGTGATATCACCGTTGAATGTTTAGGGTTTGATGCAACAGTATCGGAAACGCCGGTTCAAGATTTTGACCAGCATGTGCTCAATAAGCCCAAGGTGAAAGTAACTGGGGTTAAAAAGCTCTTCAAAGGAAAATAATATGAAACATTGCATTGCGGTCTGGGTCTTCTTACTCTTGGGTGGGAATGCTCATGCCCAACAGCAATGGTCCATAGAGCTCGGTTATCTTAGGGCATTCCATAAAGATTTAGGTGTTACCCAACAAGATTGGATTTTAGTGGACGGTACATGGACAGATCCTGCAAACTTACCCGGTCAGAGTTCCTACGCATTCACCTTTCGCGATACTAGTTGGTTTTATGGATTTAACCACGATTTACCGATATTCACTAGTCGCATACCCTTATCAGTATCGAAAAACGAGCTATGGGAATTGGATCTGATACAAAGCGTGATATGGAATTCTTGGCGGCAGATTGCTTTCATGGCCGGATTAGATTTCCGATTCTATCCACATGAAAGAATAAGCCTCGGTATTCAAGGAGGATTGCTCAGTGGCTACCACGATGTCAATGATTTACTCAATCCAACCCTAGAACCCCTGGAAGGAGAAGGGGGAGGAACGCTGCTCGGTGGGAATGCCACGGCGGATGTGTATCTCTCGGAACATTGGGCCGTGAGGGTGAGCTACAACCCGCTCGTAACAGGCCTCGGCCTGCTATATAAAATTTCACCAAAGAAATAAGGGTGTGCAGATAATAGTTCTTTACTTGGTCAAGTATGAAAATTACTTTAGAACGATTTGACGATGCCTTCGGCTTCAAAGCCACCGCAGGTCAGCATGAAATGACATTAGATACCACCGAGGATTTCGGTGGTCACGATCAAGGATTTCGCCCCATGCAGCTCATGTTAATCTCATTAGCTGGTTGTAGCGCCATTGATATCGTACACATCTTAAAGAAGGGCAAACATTTCATTCGTGATTATAGGGCTGAGGTAAGTGCAACAAGACGTGAGACCTTGCCCAAGATTTTTTCGAAGATTGAAATGACCATTACGGTCGACACTGATGCTTCTGATGAGGTGCTCGAACGAGCTGCCCAGCTGACTCGCGAAAAATATTGTAGCGCTTATGCAGTTCTTGAGGCTTCGAGCCCAGTTGAATTCATCCTAAAACGTGCCTATTAGGTAGTCTTTAAAATTTTACCTGTAAGGTTAGCAGGAGCATTCGTGGGGCGAACGTTCGGTATCCCGCGGGACGAGCGGCCAATACATGTCTAGTATTGGTTAGATTTTGTACACTGAGTTTTAACGTGGTTGAAGGGCGCAGGGGAATGCGTGCAGCTGCATTCATTACAAAGGCAAGGGGCAAGTCCCAATGTTCTAGGGTAGCCGAAGATTTACGTGCTCCAAGGAGCTGCGATTGTAAGCTGAAGTTGATTGGTTTGAGTTGTACGTCATATCGAATGGAGGCTTGACCTTGCGGGAGGTAGGGGAGCACATCGCCCTTTTCCACATCGCCCCATCCTTTGAACTCGCTCGAAAAGGATTCAGTAAATACTGCCCTTGTCCAAGTACCGCTGAAGGTAATTTGGTGGCGGAGGAAGTGATGAGAGAATTGGCCCTCTAAACCTGAAATCTGTGCGCTACCACCATTGTATAATTCTCCGTCGCCGCTGCCTCCCGCACTTGCTGCATCTGATCCCAACAATCGATCATAGGCGCTGTGGAAGGCGACGATTTGAAGGGGGTGCTGGGCGTGTTCTAAGCCAAATTCTGCACTGACGCTAAGCTCGGGAAGCACACCTTCTTTTGAGCCTGCAGGAGTGAAACCGCGGTGTATGCCGGCGAATATATTCCACTGTTTGGTTTGCTTGTTAATGCTCATGCCGGGTAAGAAGATAATGGTGTGGTTCGCTCGTGTACTTGCGTTAATACCGCTACGCTGAGGATCTGTCGATCCGAAATCTTCACGGGAGTTCAAGACAAACTCACTGCGACCTCCGGTCTGAACTTTCCAACTTCCGCGTGTCCAAGTCGTTCTGTAATACCCGCTTGCCGCGCTGGTAGCATCGATGCGGTTGCCTGCGGCTCCTGCGGCGCCGCGACTTTGAAGCGCCATTTGCGCGCCAAAAATGCTGTAGCTATCACTGTGCTGAAAACGATCTGCGTGGTCGAAGTGAAAACGCAGTCCAGCTTCGTGTTTTAGGATATTGCGCTCTAAGCGTTGACTCCATTGACCGCGTAATTGAATTCCTTGACTGATGTAATAGCGGTTGTTCGCCTTCAAGGAGGCAAGTGCGGTATCCGTATGAAGCCCTTGTATGGCCAGGAATTCAACCGGATAGTTCGAGGATTGCTGAAGTACGTTGGCAATGCCTTGTCCGTTGATTTTATCGAGTTTGTACCAATTTCTATGTACATATTGATGGTAAAGATCGGCACGGAAGAAGCCTTGATTGAAGTTTAATGTGTACCCTAATCTATTCATTAAACGTTCCATGTCCATTTGGTCATATGTAGAGGCCAAATAACGTAGGGAAGGTTGGGTGAGGGCATGGTCAAGGGTCGTGCCCAGGTAGGTTTGCTGGGAATGTTCTCGAGTGGCTGCGCTAAACCAATGCAAGTGATGGTGGTCCTTATTATCGAGATGATGCACCACCTTGAAATACCCGTCTTGTAATTTGAATCCGCCAGTGGTACTGTTTAGGAGTTCACCGAAACCGTCGGCACTATGGTGGTAGGCGCCATAGTGGATCTGGGTTCTTTTACCCCAGGCTTTTTGACCGCGCCAAAAGGCTTTCTGTTGTCCAAATGTGCCGCCACCCAAAAGAATTTCTTGTGCGTCGCCTTCGAGGGTAGGGATGATAAAATTCAAGGCTCCTCCGGTGCTTTGGGGACCTGTAATGACTTGGGCTGCCCCCTTGAGGACTTCTATTTGTTCATACTTCCAAACCACAGGAGTATAATAGGCCTCAGGTGCGCTATAGGCTGCCGGAGCTGTGAGGATACCGTCTTCCATGAGGGTGATCCTTGAAGAACGCAAGGTGCCGGTACCACGGATACCTAAGTTCATTCGCAAACCCCAACCGTCTTCTTGTTGGGCATATACACCGGGCTGGTTTTGTAAGATGGTGTTGGCGTCACTCTGGTCGAACAGCATGAGTTCTTTTTGGCTGAGCACGACTGCAGACCCTGAGATGTGTTTGTTCGGGTCGTTCACAGTTGCAGTAATAGTGATGCTTTCCAGTTCTACTGAAGCCGGTAAGGTTGTGTCGGCGGGTACGGAGAAGAAAATGGTTAGTAGTAAGGAGTACATTATTTAGAATGATTTTAAATAAGACTACAAACGTATTATCTAGAATCATTCTAAACAAGGAAAAATATTAATTTTTTATTCGCATCTTATTCACAATCGTTTACTCATTGTGTGTCAGGCACAAGGTTCAGTTTGGAGTGTCTTTACTATCTTCACAAGGTGCAGAAATTACAGGCCATCTTTCTACTGCTATTTACCTGCTATGGCAGTGTACTAAACGCTCAATGCTCCGTTGACGTGGGACAAGATTCGTTAATGGCTTGTGTCGGGGATACGATTTTTCTAAACGCATCGGGTTCAAATGAATACCTATGGTCTCATGATGCATCATTGAGCTGTGACACCTGTGCCTCGCCTTATATTATTTTATCAGATACATCAACTTATGTATTGGTAAAGGGTACGAGCCAAATCAGCCAAATGGCCACTAATGGTAATTTCTCCAGTGGCAATTCGGGTTTTTTGACGGCATACACCTACAATGCTACTTCCATTGTGCCCACGGGCACCTATGCCATTGGACCAAACCCTAGCACGGTTCATCCGTCTTTTGGGAGTTGGGGAGATCACACGTCGGGCACCGGGAATTATATGTTAGTCAACGGTTCTACTGTTGGTAATACAATTCTCTGGCGACAGATTGTTAGTTTTCCACCGGGAGTCCAAGTAACAGTGAAGTGGTGGATGCTGACTTTCGCTACGCCACCTGCATCACTGCAATTAAAACTTGCAGGATCCAACATAGGAAACCCGGTAAGTACCCCAAACTCAACCGGGTCTTGGTCGCAAGCCGCACGCACCTTCACTGTTCCTTCTTCCGGGAGTGCCACTGTCAATTTAGTAACGCTTAACAGCGCAGCGGCAGGGAACGATTTCGGAATTGATGATATTTCTTTCCACTACATATGTGAGTCTTATGATACGGTTTGGGTTTCACCTAGACGTGATACTCAGATACTTTTGGATTCTACCATGCTCTTTGATTGTGATAGCCTGTGCTTTACCCTGCATAATTCATTAGACTCCCTTGGATTGTTGAGCTACCAGTGGGTGTTGAGCGATGGTACTCTAGATACCTCATCGACCTTTATACATTGTTTGGTGGATTCGGGTAATTACAGCGGATACTTACTTACCACTTCCAACGAGGGTTGTACAGACAGTGTCGCATTGCCTTCGATGCGCGTGGGGTATACACGAAAACTTGATAGCTTAGTCATCGCATCAGATGGAAAGTACTATCTGAATGGCACTTGGGTTTTAGATCCATCGGCAGTTATCGGATTAGGGGCTCATTTTGAGGTTTATTCAGGATCCCAAGGCTTTGATAGTTTATACATTTCTTACGGAGGCAGTGGATTGAGCGAGCCAAGTATAAAGCCAAATCAACCCGCCCATGGATGGAGTCCAGTGGCCCTTTTCTTCGAACCACAAACCATTTGTGCCTATCTCTATACTGCGGACGGATGTATGGATTCCTTGTGCCAGGATGTGGCCTTCTTACCAACGATGACGGTCCCAAATTTCTTTACACCAAACAGAGATATGGTCAATGACCGTTTAGACATTATTTCAGATAATGCGGATGAGTTGCACCAGCGTATTTATAATCGTTGGGGCCAATTAGTCTATGAATCCTT
Organism: Cryomorphaceae bacterium; assembly: GCA_003445735.1. GTDB lineage: Bacteria > Bacteroidota > Bacteroidia > Flavobacteriales > Schleiferiaceae > UBA10364. Next base: position 4,080 of record DMCR01000054.1, on the reverse strand, counting down.
CCGACCGGATGAATCTTGGGACGGTACCTTTAATGGTGCGCCAGTGGCAGAAGGGGTATACTTCTTAGAGATTGAGGTGAGCAACGCCTACAGCCAGGAAAGGGAAATCATTGTTCGACAGGCCGTCCATGTGATGCGATAAAAGACCGCGCAACATTTCTTGACAGAGGAATAGCTCCGCAGTTATATGACTCTGCGGGAAAGGGTTGTGATTTCACTCCACTATTGGCTTATCTGCCCAACAGTTTTCGTAGACGACGTGCTGTATTAGAACGAGTCACCCAGTAAGGATAGGCCTTCAGGTCTAATGTGTGGATGGCATGCAAGCGCTGCTCAAAGGTAGCCCCATGTTGTTCTAGCCAATGCTTGAGATAGGGGATCCACAAATCTTTCGTGCTCCAGTAATGTGCGACAAAGGGCTGGGCTTCTTTTAGAAGATGATTTTTATTCAAGGCGAGGCTTAAAGCCAATTGTTCTAGTAGTCTCGGCGGAGCCTGTGTTTCCAAGTAGCTATCACACAGTGCAATGGCTTGCTCAATAGCCTCACCGTAACCGGGAGGGAGCGCGATCACTCCGGCGTTGAACATAGTGCTTTGCGCTGTTGTGGTGATGCCTTGGAAAGTTTTTTGGTTCAATTCCCGCAACGTTCTTCGCTCGGTTTTGGTGTTCAGGGTACCTAATGCACCTTCGTTGAGATGCATCATCGGAGCGGATAATTGAGACTGTAAACCAGGGAGGTCCAGCGCCAAGGTATCGGCATCGAGGTAGAGTATAGCCTCATTTGGATACCGTGCGCAAAGATCTGCAATGACTTTCATTTTTATGCGCCAAAAGAACTCCTTTGGGCCTCGCCATTGTATGAGTTGTTCTGGAATGAGGATATTTTGTGTTATGGGCCAATTCTGCCCTATACTAACATCATCAGTGTAGATATGTATCTGACTATCCGGAGCGCCTTTGTTGCACAGTAAAATAGAGGTCTCGAGTTGTACGAGAAGCTCAGGAGTAGGCTTAATGCAGAAATAGACTATCAGCATCTACCTACTGCCCTTTAATTCCGTTATGATATTCTTCAATAAGAGAGAATACACCTCGGGCGAGATCTTTGGATTCTAGGAGTAGGTTGAAGTATAATGTCGTATTCTTAGGGCTATTCTCTTCATCTCGAGTACGCTCAATTTGAGCATCTACTTTGGCAGAGACCAAAGTGATAATGCTGCTTTTGCGTTGCAGGCATTCAGAAAGATTGGTAAAGTTTTGCGTTTTGAAGGCAGTCTCTACATCCACCAAAATTTTTGCAAGGTTACCTTCTACTTCTGCTAAATCTGAGATTTGACTCTTGCTCAGTGGCTTGTGGTGGTTGTCCACGTGTTTGAAACTTTTCTTGGCTAACAACTTAAGCGATTGTACAATATCAGTGAGGTTGGCGAGAACCATGATATAGAAGTTTGAGCCACGGACACTGGCGTCGTCCAAACTCTTAATAAAATAAAAAAGATGATTGCGCAAGTCGTCAACCTCATCCTCAAGCTTGGCGACTCGTTTTACCATTTTCTTGAGTTCCGGTGCATCTTGGTTGGATAGGCCTTCTACTACTCCGTTGAAGATTCTAGAGGCACGGTAAATACTTTTTGCAACGTTGTCCGAACTTTCTTCAATAATTCCTTGAACAGTCTTGCTGGCTGCTTTAGTAAGGCCCTCTTGACCGGCCGATGAGGCAGCTGTTTCGCGACGATGCTTAAGGAAATTTCGGATAATCAAAGCAGAGGTAAGAATAAGTAGGACAGCTATTGCGGCACCGCGACCTAGATGGATAATGTAGACTAAAGTTCCTGCGAATAAGAAGGCGAACAATGCCGTCATGAACCATCCACCGATCACATTTACTACACCTGCTACTCGGTAGACGGCACTTTCACGTCCCCAAGCGCGATCGGCGAGCGAGGTTCCCATGGCCACCATGAAGGTCACGTAGGTAGTTGAGAGTGGAAGCTTCATTCCTGTTGCGATTGAAATCAACACACCGGCTACAGCTAGGTTGATAGAGGCACGAATTAAATCGAATGCAGGCAGGTCACGCGCATCTGCTTCACTTAACTCCAGAGTTGGAGTTTGAAAACTTTGATCAATTTTCGCTTTAATGCTTGGAGGAATGGCAGCACCAAAAAGGTTAACCAAATTAGTTGACCCTTTGACAATACTACGCGAAAGCAGGTTAGGTTGGAATTTTTCTACGGTATCTCCTTGGTGAGAGAGATTGATAGCGGTATCCACCACTCGACGGGCTTTTTTAGAAAACCATAATGTCAGGGTCATGATAATCCCAGAAATAGTGAGCAGTAATGGTTCAGCCGGTACACTTTCGGATAGAATACCCATGGAAAATTCGCTAGCAGCGATTCCCGAGACGGACCAAGCTTCGTAGCTATGCCAAGCAGCCATAGGTACACCGATGAAATTGACAAGATCATTTCCCGCAAAGGCTAGCGCAAGTCCAAAGGTACCTACACCTATAACCACTACTAGGACGTTAATTTTTAATAATCGATCCACAATGAGCATAAGTAAGGACCAAAAGGCAAACATTCCACCAATTAATAGTATGGGGTTTTGCTCTAGCCAGTCTTTGATGTTCGCATAGAAGGGTGTACCCTTAAGTCCTTTAAATACAATGAAGTAACCGATAGCGGTTAGACATAGGCCCGCAAAGAGGAAGCCAAAATTCTTTACCTTCTTTTCGTATTGGAATGTGAAGACTAATCGAGACAGCCATTGCACAATCATTCCAATATTAAAAGCGATGAATACAGAGAGGACGATTCCAATGATAATCTCTTTCGCTTTGGCAGTATTGATGTAGGTGCTTAAGTCGGCGGCAGTCTGCTCGTCGGATAGCCCGATCTTGATGAGTGCCGTGACAACTGCTGCCCCGAGGAGGTTGAATACGATACTTACCGTCGTAGACGTAGGCAAGCCAAAAGTATTGAAGAAATCCAACAATAGAATATCTCCTATCATCACGGCCATGAAAATGAACATGATTTCGTCGAAGTAGAACTTGCTCGGGACAAAGATTCCTTTCCGTGCAACTTCCATCATTCCACTGGAGAAAACGGAACCAACAAGTATGCCCAAACTAGCAATAATCATGACGTTTCTGAACATAATAGCCTTAGAACCAATGGCTGAGTTCAAAAAGTTGACCGCATCATTACTGACGCCAACTACCAAATCAACCACTGCCAATGCCGCCAAGGCGAAAATCATCATGTAAAAAATACTGTCCATGTGCGATTCTTGTATTGCCTGCGAATGTACTTCGGAAATGTTACCCGAAGGTTAAGGTATAATAATATCAGAAATGAAGTTCAACTTTTGAACGCAATGCAAAATGCTGGTTATCAAGGTGATTTTGCCTATAATTCAGATCTGTTTGAATTTTGAATGAGAGCCTCATTAGGAATCTGTTGAATCCAATGATATACTGCTGCAGGGTGTGAAGGGTCTACTTGTTAATTGACATATTCGACGGCTAAATTAAATTTGTTCGTAATTTAACCCACTATCGATAAAGAGAAACTTGTGGAACGCCATCAAATTCTCAAAAATGTCGCTGCAGCCGTTACCGAAAGTATAGAGCAGTTCGGTGAAGCTCGGTTGAATTTTATTTGTACGCATAATTCCCGCCGTAGCCAATTCACCCAACTATGGGGCCATGTGTTAGCCCATCAATACGGCTTGCCTGTGAGGAGTTATTCCGGTGGTATGGAGGTAACTGCGTGCAATGAGCGAACCATTGAAAGTTTGATCCGCTTGGGCATGCAGGTGGTTGCTAACGGGGAAGGTAACCCACAATACAGGGTGGTCTTCCAAGGATCGCCTGAAGCGGTACTGTTTTCAAAGGTTTTTGATGATGCGGAGAACCCTACCGAACGCGTTATTGCTATAATGACCTGTGCTAACGCGGATGAAAATTGTCCATTCATACCTTCCGCTTGGATGCGACTGCCGTTGCGCTATGAGGATCCTAAAAAGTATGACGATACGGAGCGTGAGTCTAGCGCTTATGATGAGACCAGG
>DMCR01000107.1 GCA_003445735.1 Cryomorphaceae bacterium | reverse complement strand
ATGCAAGGCACCTGTTGGCAATCTTGTGAAGGTCCGAAGTGTCATCGAGCCCACAGGTACTTCACGTCCCTGAGCTTGCGGGTCCCAGCATTGGGTAGCGGGACCAGAGAATAATTCATTTCCCCAACGGTCATAGATGGTATAGGAGGTGTGATTTGGCATGGAACTGCTGATGCAATACTGGTCATTTACTCCATCACCATTTGGCGTGAATGCCGTGGGGACATACATCAAGACATCGTCCAAACAATCCACTTCCAATACGCTATGAATGGTATCTAGGTTGTTACAGCTGTCAATGGCCACCAGGGTAAGCTCATGTACACCGGCAAAAGGGAACAGGGTATCTAGGCGAGGCTGCATATAGGTCGCGCCGCCCAATTCTAGTGAGATAAACGCCGTATACCCATAGGCCGTCAATGTATAATTGGGACATCCATACCCTTCGTCTACATAGGGCTCTGGAATTAATCGGAAATACAAACTATCTTGGGAAACACAACCATTAATGTCCTTGGCTTCATAGGGATACCAAGCCGTACTATCGAGCTGAATTACCGCAGTATGAGTGTCTAAGGTCGTCCAATACAGATCGGTTAAAATAGGAGCGCTGAAATCGACTACCATGGAATCACAAAAGGCCGTATCTCGGTACGGTGTATCGAACAAGGAGCCATTCTTGAGATAAATGCTATCGGTGAATTGACAATCACCTAAATCTACCACCACCCATAGCCAGCCGCTTTGATTCGTTGAGGTGGAAGAGGTTGTATCACCATTAGACCAATTATAACTCAACCCCGGTGTCGGATTATTTACCTCCACCGTAGTCGGTTGAGATAAACAAACGCTGGTTGTATCATCCGTTATAGGCTCATAAATAGTTCCGTAGTAATTAAAATCAAAGTATATGGAATCTGTACTGCCGCGGTCGTCTTCAACTACCACCTTAATTTTCACTGGCCCAGAATAAGTCGGATCAATAATGGCGTGCAAAATAGTATCGCGTGCATTCGAATCCACTACCGTACCCGGTCCAGTCATCAACGTGTGGGACAGCACCGTAATACTATCAACACAAGAAATATACCCAAAGTACAAGGGGATAGGTGTGGCACACAGTGCTCCAAGGGGTACATCCGTGACCGGCTGTGCGTAAAACGGATCCAACAACTTTAGATCATCATCAAAACCGCTGATATAGCCGTATAGTCCTGTAGAAGTACCTTGTCCCGCAAGAATCCCAACATGGAAGGGCGTTATACAATCCAAGGTAAAATTGTTCGTCAAGGTGTTCGGGCCTATATACACCCCGGACCAATTAGGGTCATAACTACTCTGCTGCACTGTAATGGCTGTGTTGCCACTAACTGGATTCCCATTATAATTCAAATTTGCCACGGAACTTGAAGGGATAGTTACCAGCGCTGAGGTCGCTAAACCCGAAGCTCTGTTGTATCGAATAAAGGTTGATCCAGTACAATCCACATGCGGAATTTGCGCCATACCTTGTTCCGGATCGTGGCTGGTGGTCCCAGTGGTGACTTGGAACACATAAATGGGCTTCGTACTCTCTATAATAAAAGGTTTTCCAGGAGTATTGGCATTCCCTGTCATACTGTAAGTTCCCGCATCCCCAGGTCCACCATTGGTTAAAATAGTGGTACCATCTACCGTGATGTAGGTGCTGTCTTCAGTAGCGACATACATGAAATAATCATTGGGGTGGTTGGCCATACCTCGCAACACCACATGTTTGGTTCCTAGATGATTAACAGGAGTGACTTGATCAATACCAGCATCCGCATTATTGGCAGAAGCGCTCTTCAAGTGGTTTCCGCCTGCCGTAACCGCGATAGGCTTATCTGCTGTAATGTGTGTTCCTAGTAACACATCATCATCTTGCATCTTGGATACCCAACTTTGTCCGGCGTCTAAGGTGAAAATCACACTATCTAATCCATTGTCAAACTGACTATTTAGTGGTGCCTTAAATTTTATATTGGTGCTATCTTCGGTAGCTACCACACTGATGTAATGCATGCCCTTATATCCGGCATAACTCCCTGAAACCGTCGACTGGATTAGGGTTTGGGAAGCCACGTAAAACTCCATCCCTATGGCATTTTGTCCCTTGGCAGTAATTATCTCCTGATTGTAATTTTCTAGAATGCGCTGTGTGATAGTCACGGGATTTGTCGCCTCTACAAACAAAGCATCTTTATAGCGCTTTTGATTGGTCCAATTAACTTCTCGAGCTCCGTACGTACTATTCAATCCTACTGCAGGCGTGGTAAAACTGATTGTTCCAATGTTGTTCGAGGTAACAATAATCGTTTGGGAAAAGCTGGTATCGCTATTATATACCCATACCGAAGAAGAAGGGGAGGTGGTGCTGATGTATAAATAGATATCATGATCCCCACCTTCCCATTCATAGAGTGGAGGAAGCACGAAGTAGGTATCGCTTTGTGCCCTTGCTACGAACGTAGATACTAAACCTATGAGAACCAGTAGCTTTTTCACAATTCTAATATCTTCGTCTTTAAGTGGCTACAAATGTAGTCTTCACAGTTAAAACAAACATTGCGCCAAAACTTTTTCCGAGCTACTTTTACACATGATTTGGAGAGGTGCCTGAGTGGTTGAAAGGGCTCGCCTGGAAAGCGAGTATACGGGCAACCGTATCGGGGGTTCGAATCCCCCTCTCTCCGCCAAAAATTATATGGATTTA
>DMCR01000032.1 GCA_003445735.1 Cryomorphaceae bacterium | reverse complement strand
CAATGGGTGGGCATTACTGCCATCCCAGGCGCACTCGTCGTAAACGTGGGCGATATGCTTGAACGTTTGACCAACGGCTGCTTGAAATCAACGACTCACCGTGTGGTAAATCCTCCGAAAGAACAATGGGGATCTCCGCGTTTTAGCATTCCATTCTTCCTACACCCCGTAGGTAAAATGCCATTGAATGCTTTGGCACAGTGTATCAGCGATGCACGTCCAAAAGCCTTTGACGACATCACCGCGGGTGAATATTTAGACGAGCGCTTAGTAGAAATAGGCCTCAAGAAAAATTAATCGTGCGTATAGACATCATTTCAGTAATGCCGGAGCTTCTCGAAGGGCCCTTTTCGCATAGTATCCTTAAGCGTGCGGCGGATAAAGGCATTGCCGAAGTGCATGTGCATCACTTACGTGAATTTGGTGCTGGCAAACACCAACAGGTAGATGATTACCAGTACGGCGGAGGCGCAGGCATGGTCATGCAATGTGAACCTATTGTAGCCTGCATAGAGAAACTCCAAAGCGAGCGTGAGTATGAGACTGTGTTGTATATGACGCCAGACGGCAAGCGTTTCGATCAGCGCGATGCCAATGCCTTGAGCTTAATGGGCAATATGATCATGATTTGTGGCCATTACAAAGGCATCGACCAGCGCATTCGTGACCATTGGGTGACCCACGAGTTCAGCATTGGAGATTACGTCCTTTCTGGCGGGGAACTGGCCGCAGCGGTCATTACCGATGCAATCATTCGGCTCATTCCTGGGGTGCTGAACGACGAGACTTCTGCCCTCACCGATACTTTTCAAGACGATCTTTTAGCGCCGCCCGTGTATACGCGACCGGAAGAATTTCGAGGCCACAGAGTTCCGGAAATCTTGCTCAGTGGCAACACCAAGGCCATTGACCTGTGGCGTGAGGAACAAGCCTACAAGCGTACAAAGGAACGCCGCCCAGATTTACTAGAAAATTAAAACAGATGAAGGTCGGTGATGGCCTCTCTACCCAAGTGCTCGTTAATCGAAGCAATAATCTTGGATTTTACCATCAACAATTCTTTGCGGACGACGGACGAATCTAATTGGACCACCAACACCTTATTCTGTACCTTTTTGGAGGTCGTCTGCCGGGTAATAGAAGGACCTAGCACATGATCCCATGCCTTGAGTATCATTGCATCGTCGAAACCACGGCGTAATCTGTAACGCTCAAGGAACAGCGACAACGCCTCGCCCATAGTTTGTTCGTTAGAGGGTTTGTACTTCGCCATTATCTGCAATTTCAAAGGTGGTATGATTGAGCTGTAGGTTGTCGCTGAGTTGCTGCATGCGCTCAGGGTGGGTGTCAGTAATGAAGATCTGCCCAAACTCCTCCGTATTTACAAGCTGCAAGAGGTTGGCCACTCGACCTTCGTCTAACTTATCGAAAATATCGTCCAATAGTAGCAGTGGCGGCATGTTCATGTGGCGCTTATTTACTTCGAATTGAGCCAATTTCAGTGCGATTAAAAAACTCTTTTGCTGACCTTGAGACCCCACTTTTTTAATCGGATGCTCGCCCAACTTGAAGGTCAGATCATCGCGATGCGTTCCCGCCGACGTGTATTGCAACACCCTGTCCTTTTCCATATTCGAGGCCAGTAACTCCTCCATGGAAGCGGTAATTAGTTGACTCTTATAGGTCAAACCGACTTCTTCTTTTCCACCGGAAAGCACATCATAATAGTGTTGAAGTAGCGGGGCCAATTCCTCCACAAACCCCTGACGGGCCTCAGAGATTTGGGTACTGTATTCGACCAATTGGTTATTGTACAACTCCAGCATCTCAGCATCAAAAGTTCTGTTCTTGGCAAAGTACTTCAACGTCGTATTGCGCTGGGAAAGGGCTCTATTGTATTGAATCAGCGCGCGCAAATAGCTCGAATCACTCTGTGAAATAGTCGTATCCATCCATTTTCTGCGCACCTCAGCCGCATCAATAATTAGGTCGCGGTCCATCGGCGAGATCATTACCACAGGTAAATACCCGATATGATTCGCCAATCGCTCCACCTCTTTTCCATCCACTCTAATCTTCTTTTTCTGCCCTTTTTTAAGGCCGAGATCCACTAAATGCTCTGAATTTTTACGCTCAATATGGGCTTTAACCAAGGACATTGTCTCCCCATGAGTGATGGTTTGACCGTCCGTAAGGTTCAGGTAACTCTTTGTCAAGCTCAGGAAATGCAGGGCATCCAGTACATTTGTCTTCCCGTTCCCATTGTTTCCAGAGATGATATTCACCTTGGGGTTGAAGGACCAATTCGACGCGCGATGGTTTTTAAAATGTGTGAGCTCTAATTGCTTGACCAAAAGGTTTTTCATAGCTACAAAAATAGGCTTCTAAGCTTCAAAATTTATAGTATTTTTGGCGGACTTAATTCAAGAAGCATTATGGCTAAGAAGAAACAACAACCGGCAGTAGAAGAAAACCTAGGATTTGATAGCGTAGAACAAACCTTGACTAAAACAGAGCAGTTCCTTGAGAAGAATGCCCGTCAGGTAGGTATCGCTGTAGGTGCTGTCGTTTCCGTCGTTTTGATATTTTTTGCCTATAACACGTATTTAGTTCAGCCTAAAGCAGAAGAAGCTGCCAAAGAAATGGCAAAAGCAATTAAATGGTTCGAAACAGATTCAATGGATCTAGCTTTGAACGGCAATAACGCTTACTTCGGTCTTTTAGACATCATGGACGAATACAGTAGCACACCTTCTGGAAACAGCGCGCATTATTACGCGGGAATAGCTTACTACACTAATGGAGATTTCGAAAATGCAATTGATCAAATGGACCAGTACGACGCAGATGATGTAGCGACTGCTGCCATGGCTTTTGGTGTTATTGGTGATGCATTCGTAGAATTGGGCCAAATGGAAGATGCCGCAGATTATTACAACAAAGCTTATAAAGCCACTGAAAATAACTTTACAACTCCCCTATTCTTATGGAAAGCAGGTTTGGCTTATGAAGCAATGGGTGAGAAACGTAAAGCTGTGAAATTATACGAGCGCATCGAATCTGATTATCCAGATAGCCGTCAAGCACAAGGCATAACAGGAGTAATTGCCGCTCTTAAGTAAGATGGCCACCGCTCAACAGCATTTGGACAGTATGAACGATACTTCCCTCCCTTCCGGTGAAGGTAAAGTCGTCGCTATCATCCGTGCGGAGTGGAATGATGAAATCACCAGCGCCCTCGCTGAAGGAGCGCACAATACTTTAGTACAACACGGAGTAGATCCGGAGCACATACTTTCCATAGATGTTCCAGGTGCCGTTGAGCTCACCTACGCCGCTAAGCGCATTCACGAACAAGAAGAACCTGATGCCATAATCATTGTCGGTTGTATCATTCAAGGTGAAACCAAGCATTTCGATTGCGTTTGTCAAAGCGTAACCTATGGAGTAACAGAGCTAAACCTCAGCTACAATGCCCCTACTATCTTCTGTGTATTGACCGATAATACCATCGAACAAAGTAGAGCGCGTTCCGGTGGCACCCACGGCAACAAGGGTACAGAGGCTGCAATGGCCGCGCTAAAAATGATGGCGCTGTAATCAACCTTCAACGACTTTTCTTGTTACTTTAGGGCAAACCCTAAAAACAACTCACATGAAAAAATGGATACTCGGGGCCGCTCTTCTTGGATTGGCCCTACCGTTGGGCGCTCAAGAGCTACCACAACCCTCACCTATCTCTACCGTGGATCAACGAGTAGGACTCACGGACTTTAGCATTACTTACAGTCGTCCTGCCGTAAGAGGCAGAGATATATTTGGAGAACTTGTTCCTTTCAATGAAGTTTGGCGCACAGGCGCAAATGCTTGCGTAAAATTTAGTGCTTCAACAGATTTTACTATGAACGGAATTTCTGCAGGGGCTGGCGAGTATGCACTATTTACTATACCAGGACCGGATACTTGGACTATTATTCTTTCGACCCAAACCAACCTATGGGGCAGTACTGGCTACACTGAGGAGAACGACGTATTACGAGTTAAAGCACCGGTAATTGCTGGTGACTTTGATGAAAACTTTACGATGAGTTTCAAATCTGTCAATACAGAAGGCGGAAAATTAGTTTTGGAATGGTCGAATATCGAGGTTGAAGTAGATTTAGGCGTAGATTCTGACGGCGAAAGCGGAAAGAATGTGGCAAAAGCGCTAGCAGATGCTAAGCGTGCGTACAGAAATGCAGCAAACTACTACAGCGGTCAAGGCGATCACGAAAAAGCCTTAGCGACCATCGAAATTGCCTTGCAGTTAGATCCTGATTACTGGTATACGAACTGGGTAAAGGCTAAAATTCTCTATGCGTCAGGCAATACTAGAGCTGGGCTTAAGCAGGGTAAGAAAGCCATGAGCATGGGCGCACCCGATTCCTACAGAGCCCGTTACGAAAAAGAAATGGAAGGCTGGAAATAATCCGCTTTATAACTTCATTAAGAAACCCCGCTTCGAGCGGGGTTTCTTATTATGCCGAAGTAATACTTATTTTTTACTAGGGACCTTATCCCAAGTTCTTAAGACTATAGGATAAAACGAGTACTGTTTTGCCTTTTTCTCATACATATCCAACTCTTCTTGATAGGATTTAACCCACTCCTCGACACTCATACCAGATTCCAAGGATTGCTGTAGTTCGTTGGACCCGGCCAATTTTTTGAAGAACGCATTGAAAAATTCTGGCGCTTCGGCGGGAGTACTTTCTTTCCAGTACACATATGCATTAAACAAATAGGTCCAATCGATTTCCATAGAGGCGATGCTTAGATCTTGGGGCAATTGAACCCCACCGCATTCCTTTCCTTGAAACTTGGGATACTTCGATCCGTGATCTGGCCCAGGTGTGAATCGATGCTCGTACCCTTCCCCATCAAGCCACGGAGCACCAAAACGGGTAAATGGTGCATCTGTCCCTCGTCCACAGGAAATGGGTGTACCCTCAAAATAACACAAGCTTGGGTAATGCCAGATGGCCTCTATTGAGCGCAGATTAGGTGATGGAGGTACTTGGAATTCCTTGAAGACCTTATTGTGAGAATACCCTTTGCATCGAATAACGTCAATTCCGCCCTTCTTTTCAAAGGCTGTACGCCACTCCTTATTCTCTGTCGTAGGCATCCAATGCTCGCCATAGACCATGGAAGCATATTCCCCCATGGTTAAACCGTGCACTACCGGTATAGGGTGCAAGCCTACCATACTCTCGAAGCCTGGTTGTAAGATGGGACCGTCGATGTAATGACCGTTTGGATTGCCCCGATCCATAATCATAAGGGGGACACCGGCTTCTACACATGCATCAATGACATAGCTCAAAGTAGTGCTGTAGGTGTAAAATCGAATACCGACATCTTGTATATCATAGATGACCCAATCTAAGCCCTCCAACCAGTGCGTGGGTGGACGCTTGGTTTTACCGTACAAACTCTTGATAGGTATACCTGTTTTGGGATCGCGGCCGTCTTCCACATGCTCTCCTGCATCTTTTTCGCCTCTGAAGCCGTGTTCTGGTGCCCAGACTTGCCCTACATCCACACTCAGCGAAATCAAATGATCCACCGTATGGGTGCCGTTGGGTAATAATGATGTCGCATTGGCTACTACCGCCACAGATTTTTCGGTCAGCTTCATGTAGTACTCTCCAGTCTGAGCAATACCCGGCACGTAACTTTCTTGCCCGCTCGCAGAAAAGCACCGAAGCAATACCGCGAATAACGCGAGAGTTGTCCTAAATTGCGAGGAGATGAAAGAGGCGTTTTTCATAGCTAGGAAGATACAAAAGAGTATGGGGTCGAAAGTAATAGGACCTCTGCTAAAGTTAAGTATCGTAGCCACTGCCATGGGCATGGCCCTGGTTGTTTTATCCATAACGTCAGGTAAGGGCCTTCAGCATGCCATCATGGATAAATTTCGTGCGCTCGAAGGTGATTTTACCATCCAGGCGTACTCCTTAAACAGAACTGAAGAATGGCGCCCTATCGCATTGGAGGATAGCTTATTTACCGAGCTGGAGAAAGCCCCCTACGTGGACCAAATCTTTCCCGTCGTTCAAAAGGCCTCCCTCTTAGTGAATCCAAGCAAAGATGTATTTGAAGGTGTTCAAATTCAGGGATTTACAACTAATAACTTCGAGTACTTTCG
>DMCR01000198.1:8992-9220 GCA_003445735.1 Cryomorphaceae bacterium | reverse complement strand
ATCATCTTCACCGAGAAATACCACCTCAAGCGCGGCTATTGTTGCCAAAGCGGTTGTAAGCACTGCCCGTACGGATACGATAAAAAAACCCACAGAATACGTGACTAGAACGATGAATGAATTTCAGCGCGCCATTTCCGAAGGAATCCCTAACCAACTCCCTCCGAAGCGCGAAGTACCCATGGAACTAAACCGAGCGCCCAAGCGGAAAGATATCCTAAGTCCTAG
>DMCR01000198.1:8462-8615 GCA_003445735.1 Cryomorphaceae bacterium | reverse complement strand
GCATGCCGAATTGGCCCCAGAATTTTTAGAAGAGCTTAAGGAATTTGGACGCATCTACATGTACAGATTCAAGCCTTCGTACGACATATATGCTCGTGGGATTGCAGAATACCCATGTAAGACGCCTCAAGCAGCGGCCATCATGTTGATGAT
>DMCR01000198.1:0-8075 GCA_003445735.1 Cryomorphaceae bacterium | reverse complement strand
GGCGGTAATGGGGCGGTGTTCCAGAATTGGGCTCAATATCTGTTGACGATGAAATACCTCAGCGAAATAACTGAGGAGCAGACCCTACATATGTACAGCGGCCACCCGATGGGCCTCTTCCCTTCCTCAAAAGAAGCACCGCGCGTGGTGGTGACCAACGGAATGATGATTCCTAATTACAGCCAGCCGGACGATTGGGAAAAATTCAATGCCTTAGGCGTTACCCAATACGGTCAAATGACGGCCGGTTCTTACATGTACATAGGTCCACAAGGAATCGTACACGGAACGACCATCACAGTATTGAATGCTGCTCGCATGAAATCTAGCGTTGGGCCGGAAGGAAAACTATTTGTCACTGCGGGATTGGGCGGTATGTCAGGAGCGCAGCCTAAGGCAGGAAATATTGCTGGGGTGGTGAGCATCACCGCAGAGATCAACCCAAAAGCAGCCTACAAGCGTCACGAGCAGGGCTGGGTGGACGAGATCACCACCAGCACCGATGAGGCCATCGACATGGCTCTAGAATTCCAGGCAGCGAAACGCGCGCGAAGCATCGCCTACATTGGAAACATTGTGGACCTCTGGGAGCGTATGGTGGAGCGCAACGTGCATGTAGACCTCGGCTCTGACCAGACGTCCTTACACAACCCTTGGGCGGGAGGCTATTACCCTCAGGGTATGAGCTATGAGGAGTCGAACGAATTGATGGCCAACAACCCTGATGAATTTAAAGTGCACATCCAAGCGACCTTGAAGCGCCATGTAAAGGCAATTAATGCGCTCGTAGAAAACGGCATGTACTTCTTCGATTACGGCAATGCATTCTTATTGGAAAGCTCGCGCGCCGGTGCAGAAATCATGGCCGCGGACGGCGAGCACTTCCGCTATCCGTCATATGTGCAAGATATTATGGGCCCAATGTGTTTCGACTACGGCTTTGGTCCGTTCCGGTGGGTATGTGCCAGTGGCGATGGGGCCGATTTAGATAAGACCGATGCCATCGCCGAAGAAATCCTGGAAGGACTCATGGCTAAGGCACCGGAAGAAGTTCGCCAGCAGATGGACGATAACATTCGTTGGATCAAAGGCGCGAAAGAAAATAAATTAGTCGTAGGCTCTCAGGCGCGCATCCTGTATGCCGATAGCGAAGGTCGCATTGAGATCGCACGAGCTTTCAACAATGCCATTGCCGCAGGAGATATTGGGCCTGTAGTATTGGGCCGTGACCACCACGATGTCAGTGGGACAGACAGTCCGTACCGCGAGACCTCGAACATCTACGACGGCTCAAGCTTCACCGCCGATATGGCCATCCAGAACGTGATTGGCGACAGCTTCCGCGGTGCTACCTGGGTGAGTATTCACAACGGCGGCGGGGTTGGATGGGGCGAAGTCATCAACGGCGGATTCGGGATGTTGCTCGACGGCTCGGCTGAAGCAGAGCGCAAGCTCGAAAACATGTTGCTCTACGATGTAAACAATGGTATCGCGAGAAGGTCGTGGGCTAGAAATAAAGAAGCTATATTCGCTATCGAGCGCGAGATGGAGCGCACTCCTAATTTGAAGGTAACTGTGCCCAAGCTCGTAGACGAAAACGTATTGAATAACCTAGATTTTTAAGATGACAAAGTTCTTGTTGGCCGCTGTAGGCCTAAGCACGATGGCGAGCTGTTCGCAGCCTGCTACAGTAGAAAATACAGAAAGCGGTATTCGCCTTGCCTATGTACGTATCGACTCCCTACAGAGTCAATATGAGTACTTTGAAGAATTGGCCCTAGAGCTTATTGAGGAAGAAAAGGTGCTTGTCGAAGACCTTCAGCGTCGCCAGCAAACCTTGCAAGAGAACATTGCGCTGTACCAGCAAGAGGCGCCTAAGATGAGTGCTCGTCAGCGCGAAGCCAATGAAGCAGATCTTATGCGTGTGCAACAGCAGTACCTGCAAGTAGAGCAGGCAGCACAAGACCAATTATTGCGTAAGCAAGCCGACCTTACCAACATCCTCAAGGCAGATATGGACAAGGCCATCGCCGTATTGAAAGATGAACTCAACCTAGATTTCATCCTACTCTACGAAGAGGGCGGACAAATCATCTACGCCAATACAGATTTCGACATTACCGAGCGCATGGTGAACATGCTCAACGAGAACCGCGAAACGCCTAGCGAAGAAGAAACTACTACCGCTTCTTCGGAAGCGACGGACAGCACGAGCGCCGAATAAAATTTTCGATCCCAAACAAAAAAGCCCGGGCGCATGCCCGGGCTTTTTTTATGTAGTGTGTTTTTATAAATAATATCGGAAACCCATGGAACCGCCTACGCTGTAGGGAATCTCTCTAAGCCCGATATCCGAATTATTAATTGGCGATAAGCCAAATCTGAATTCACCGCGCAAGGTGAATACGAGGTCATTCGCCACACGGAATTCATTGCCCATGGCAAATCCAATGGCACCATTGAAGCCGTTGTGGTATTTCGTTTGCGAACCGCGCTGGTACATTAGACCGAGTGCTCCGGTAACAGCATCTGTTGCATAGTTTGGCGCACCACTCTCCCATTGACGTTCGATCTTTTGCATGAAAATCACATCATAAGACGGCACGACTTGCAAGGCCCAAACATCGTTCATCTGCGTGTGGAAGATTATTTGGATAGGCACTGCAATAGCCTCAAAACGAGTCGTCGCTGGAAGGTTTGCTATGGTATCTTGGAACACGGCATTCTGATCGAAGGCCGCAAAACCTTTGGTCACAAAACCAGAGTTGATGGTGGTAAATCCCACGCCCAAATGGAACATCTCGCGAAGTTCGAAATAGCTCATAAGCCCGATACGTTGTCCGTAAACCGCACCTGCATCTTCTGAAGTCAAGGCATAGATTTCATTACCGTCCTGAACGGGTTCATACAAGGCCAATCTACGAGAGGCGTATTCGGGTGCATACAATAATTGGAAAGAAAAACGAGTATCGCGCACCTCATCATCCGTGAAGTATTCGATGGTTTCATTTTTCGGTTGTGCCCATGCGATGGCAGGCAATAAGATGGCTAGGCTAAATGCCCAATTTTTCAACTTCATCATAGAGCAAAATGATTTTTCCAATCAGACAATACCTTGTCCAATCCTTCTGGATTATTTCCACCGGCAGTTGCGAAGGCAGGCTGACCGCCTCCACCCCCTTGTATGTGCTGAGCTAGGGCGCGAACGGCATTGCCCGCGTGCCAGCCTTTATCGGCCACCACTTCGTCGCTAATCCCTATACTTACCGTGGCTTTTCCTTCCCAAGCATTGGCAAAGATGACCAAGGTATTTCCTTGTCCTTTTAGTTTGAAGACCATGTCTTTCACGCTGCCCGCGTCCATCGCTGTTCGTGCAGCAATGACTCGAACCCCACCATGATCTTCGGCATTATTTTCCAATTCATCAGCGGCAGCCATTGCTTTTTCCTTGCGGAAAGCTTCCACTTCTTTTTGACTTGCAGCTTCTTTTTCCTTCAACTGCTGAATAGCTCCGGCTAGATTTTTCGGATTCTTCAACACCTCAGCAGCATCACGCAAGGCGCTTAGTGAATCGTTGATGTATTTCATCGCACCCATTCCCGTCACCGCTTCTACACGACGCATTCCGGCTGCTACTGCACCTTCGCTTATGAACTTAAAGAGACCTATAGAACCTGTAGCCTGCACGTGAATACCCCCACATAATTCGATGGAAGAACCAAACTTAATGGCGCGAACCGTATCGCCATACTTCTCACCGAAGAGCATCATCGCACCCATATCCTTCGCCTCGGAGATAGGAATATTGCGGAATTCTTCCAACGGCAGGTTGGCTTGAATACGTTGGTTGACTAATGATTCTATTTGCTGGAGTTCCTCATCGCTGACCTTTTGGAAGTGAGAGAAGTCGAAACGTAAATATTCCGAGTTGACCAATGAACCTTTTTGCTCCACATGGGTGCCCAATACTTCGCGCAGCGCTTCGTGCATCAGATGCGTTGCACTGTGGTTTTTTGCTGTTTCGCGGCGCTTGCTTTCGCTTACCTCAGCCGACCAAGATCCACTTAAATCTGAAGGAAGTTCCTTTGTGAAATGAACGATGATGCCGTTCTCTTTCTTGGTGTCGAAGATGCCAATTTTCTGATCGCCTTGAACCAAAATACCCGTATCGCCTAATTGGCCACCTCCCTCGGGGTAGAATGGAGTTAGACTCAATACGAGCTGGTAAAATGCTTTGTTTTTGGCGCTGACCTTGCGGTAACGCGTGATGCGTACTTCCGCCGAGGTATAATCATATCCCACGAACTCCTGCGTTTCATCGTCTTCGAGGACGGTCCAGTCGTCTGTACTGAGTTTCGTCGCAGCACGTGAACGTTCCTTTTGCGCGGTCATCTCTGCAGTAAACTCGGCTAAATCTACCACCTTGTCGTTCTCACGCATGATGAGCTCCGTCAAATCGATAGGGAACCCGTAGGTATCGTATAATTCAAAAGCGCGCTTACCGTCAAGGGTTTTACTGCCCTCGGCAATGAAATCATGAAGTTTCGCCAACCCTTGCGCGAGTGTGCGCAAGAAACTTTGCTCTTCTTCCTCAATCACCTTCATCACTAAGGATTTTTGGGTGCTGATTTCAGGGAAGAATTCGCCCATTTGTGCTTCAAGGGTTTCAACGAGTTGGAACATGAAGGGTGTTTTCAAGTCCAAATATGAGAAGCCGTAACGGATGGCTCTGCGAAGAATTCGACGGATCACATATCCCGCGCCTGAGCTAGAAGGTAACTGGCCATCGGCAATGGCAAAGGCGACGGCACGAATGTGGTCGGCAATAACGCGCTGTGCTATATCAGTAGATTCAGAGTTACCATAGGCAATACCTGAAATACCTGATATTTTATTCAATAATGGAGTAAAAACATCTGTGTCGTAGTTCGACTGCTTGCCCTGCAAAGCCATACACAGGCGCTCGAAGCCCATACCGGTATCGATGTGCTGTGCCGGTAAGTCTTCTAGTGTTCCATTCGCTTTTCTGTTGAACTGCATGAAAACGAGGTTCCATATCTCTACGACTTGGGGATGATCGTTGTTGACCAGTGATGCTCCCTGCACTGACGCACGATCCGCATCACCGCGAAGATCGATATGAATCTCACTACACGGACCACATGGACCACTTTCGCCCATTTCCCAAAAATTATCTTTCTTACCTCCGTCTAAAATTCGGTCAGCGGCCACGTGCTGCGCCCAAATACCTTCAGCTTCATTATCACGAGGCAATCCATCGTCTTGATCACCGCCAAAAATGGTGATATACAATCTGTCCTTGTCGAGGCCATATACTTCGGTCAACAATTCCCAGGCCCAATTAATGGCGTCCTCCTTGAAGTAATCGCCGATGGACCAGTTACCTAACATTTCAAACAATGTGTGGTGGTACGTATCGTGCCCGACCTCGTCCAAATCATTGTGTTTACCGCTGACGCGCAAACATTTCTGAGTATCGGCGATACGCGCATTTTTAGGGGCCGCATTGCCCATAAAGAAGTCTTTGAACGGGTTCATACCCGCGTTGATAAACATGAGTGTGGGGTCTGATTTATTCACCACCGGCGATGATGGTACAATTTTATGGCCCTTACTCTCAAAAAACTCTAAAAATTTGCGACGTATCTCTTTAGAAGTCAGCATACTGTGTATAATTCCCAATACGGGATAATTAAGGTTTTAACTGAAAATCGTTTCTTTGTTGTACAATAATCGTGTAGGAATTGCGTCTTAGCAAAAATAACGCACAAAGTATGGCTAAAGTAAAATACACATACGATTCTAAAACACTGTCTTACAAGAAGATAGACCGTAGTTGGAAAGTACGCCTCAAAGAGTTTAGCCTCTTCGCGTTCGTTTCAATGGCATTTGGATTCGTGTTTTACTTGGCCGCGGACCTCTGGTTTGAGAGTCCTAAGGAGCGTAAAATGAAGCGAGAATTGGACAATATGGTCATCCAGTATGACCTAATGAATGGAAAATTAGACCAATTAGCCGACGTACTCGGAGATATCGAAAAACGCGATGATGAAATCTATCGTACCATCTTTGAAGCCGGTCCTATTCCAAATGAAGTTCGTACTGCCGGATTTGGGGGTGCCAACCGATACAAAAACTTGGAGGGCTTCAATAATTCGGAGCTGCTGATCGACTCGCGTAAAAAGCTGGATCAAATCGCTGGTCGCGCTTATGTGCAAACAAAAAGCTTCGACGATGTTGTAGAAATGGCCCGGGACAAAGAGAAAATGCTCGCTGCTATCCCAGCCATTCAACCAGTAGCAAACAAGAACTTGAAGCGCATGGCATCAGGCTATGGGTATCGCATCCACCCTATCTATAAAGTACGTAAAATGCATTGGGGTACGGATTTCTCTGCTCCTACCGGCACACCTATCTACGCCACGGGAGATGGTAAAGTAACCAAATACAGGCGTTCACGCGCTGGTTATGGGAACCACATTATCATTGACCACGGTTATGGGTACCAAACCTTATATGCTCATATGAGTAAGGTGGATGTTCGCCGAGGACAGAAAGTAAAGCGTGGTGATATCATTGGATATATTGGGTCTTCAGGCCGCTCTACGGCACCACACTTGCACTACGAAGTCATCAAAGATGGCCGGAAAATCAATCCGGTGAACTATTTCTTTAACGACTTGAGTCCAGAAGAATATGAGATGATGCTGGAATTCAGCAGTAATTCGAACCAGAGCTTCGATTAATGTTTTGGGCACACCAAGGGTGTGTGCTATCTTTAGGTGTACTTAAACACTTGCTATGGTCCCCCAATTGGACAAACTCTATTATGATATTGGTGAGGTCGCTGCCATGTTCGACCTCAATACGTCCAACCTGCGCTATTGGGAGAAGGAATTCAAACAATTGGCCCCAAAGAAGACTGGAAAGGGTAAGCGCAAGTTTAGCCAGAACGATGTTCGGCTGATCGCTACCATTAACCACCTAGTCAATGACCGCGGATATACACTTGAGGGGGCGCGAAAGCACCTAAGCGGCAATAAAAAAGAATCCGTCGACAAAGTCGAAGTCTTGGAAAAACTCGCCTATGTGAAAGGTGAACTACAGAAGATCCTTCGCACGATGAAAGCAGAATAAAATCAATAAAGCCCCGGCGGGCTCAGCCTGCCGGGGTTTTTTAATGCCTAAAATTTTTCGGCCTAAAACTCGAAAGTCAAACCTGTCATGATGTTAAAGGTCGCTTGTGCGTAGTAGTACGGGATATCGCCCCACATGTATCCATTGGCTGCATAGGACGTATTGCCCAAGTTTCTAAACTCCACAAATCCAATCAAGCGCTGCATGTCGCTGCAATTCCAAGTGTACGAGGTACGTGCGTTGATGATGTGATAGGCCGGGAGACTGTGTGCCTCGAGCCCTTCGTTCGATAGGTATTGCTTGCCTACGTATTGGTTCCAAATCGTCGCCTCAAAACCTTTCTTAGCATACGTAGATCGTGCACTAGCCACGATACCAGGAGAAAAAGCAATTGGCGTGTTACCCACAAATGAAGAAGCAGGATCACTTACCCAGTTCACATTTTCATTCTGACTTAAAGCCACATTGGCCGTTGCTGAAAGCGCTGAAGTCAGCTCATACGCACCGGTAAACTCTAACCCTTGACGGAAGCTCTGACCGACATTTTCACGGATTGGATACCCCTGAGCATCGATCGCCCCCGTGAGGACCAATTGGTTTTGGTACTGTTGACGGTAAGCATGCACATCAAAAGCCCATTTTTCCCCTGAGTTACGGAAATTAAATTCCATATCAACCATACGTTCTGCCTGCAATCCATTGACATCAGCAGCATACTGCAAATCTGTACGGTTCGGCTCGCGGTGACCTACACCTGCATAAGCACCGAAAATTTGATTCCCACTATGATTGTAAGTCAAACCTACTTTAGGGTTAAAGAAATTGAACGTGCGGTCAAAGATTGCCGGTCCCGTCGCTGAGCCACCTGTTGAACTGTGGTTTACGTAACGGTATTGTGCATCGGCGTAGACCAAAAG
>DMCR01000045.1:4710-6506 GCA_003445735.1 Cryomorphaceae bacterium | reverse complement strand
GAGAGCCCGTATGAGCTTAGCGAGGTAGCCTAAATCATCGGCATCACTCTTATTGTCAGGGCCGGGCAGGGCATTGTTCCAATGAGGAAATCCGTCAAGAAGGGATCCCTGAGGGCAAACTAAAAGGAAGGATTGCTCGTCCGCAGTAGAAGCCATATCCGTGTAGGTCATGTGGTCTTGTGCCATTCCACCGAATCCGTGAAAATTCAGCACCACCGGTAAAGCGAATGAGCTGTCGAACCCTTCTGGGGTATAGACTTGGGCACTCCGTATTAAATCATCGTGTTCAATGAGTAATGTCTCCAACGTACCAGGACCCACTGTTGCGGGAGGTGTTGTAGGCCGGCATGCTAGAAGCATGTAGGCAACGGCTATGTAAATGATTCTATACATCAAGTATCAAATATCAACCCGAACTGGAGGTACTGTTTGGTGGTAGAACCAACGGTTTGCAGTAGGTACCCTAATTGAAATTGAATGTTTGACGCATACTTATAGCCCACTCCCCCGTAGAGGCGATTGCGGTCAAAAGTGGTTTCTCCCGGTTGCAGGAAAATCTCATCATATATGCCCAAATAGTAGGTGCCAACCTCGATGGATTCACTATTAATCGGGTAAAACAGCATGCCGCGGTAGCGGTACCGAGTTTTGAAGTCGCTTTCAATCCAGCGTTGCTCATAACGGAAGCGATGCTCAAGCTTGGCTTTTCCAAAGTAGCTAGTGGTAATCAGTTGCTGCCATATCCGATGTTCTACAACCTCCGGACCTAAGCGCGAACTCTGAAACTCATAATTGGTAATATTCGCATAACCACCCGTGAGCATGAGCCCATTGTCGAACTTATAATTTACCCCGGTTCTGAGCAGAAGTTGTTCAAGTTGAGGTTGTACGGTATAATTCCGGTGTTGTGCCTCGGTATGGATGCTCCAATGATTGTCGATTTTATTTGTTCCGAAGTACATCATCCAATTGCCCAAATCAGATTGAGCAAAGGCGGTGCTCGAGCAGAGCAAGAGTATGATCAGCCAGCGCATAAAAAAGTGTGTTAGTTCTCGAAGAATATATGGAATTTATCAATGCTTAGAAAGAAAGCCCAATGCAGAATTAGCAAGAATTAATACTACCCCAGCTCATGATTTTCCTTGTGCTGAGCGGATATCTTCCACCATTAATTGTAGGTTGCGTTGTCCGCGGAATTCATTGATTTCGAGTGAGGCGATGATATCAACAGCACCTCCAGCTTCGAGGTGTCGAGCCCATGTCCCTTGACCAAAGGCAATACCCGTCATAGTCGTCGCACTTCCTGGA
Organism: Cryomorphaceae bacterium; assembly: GCA_003445735.1. Taxonomy (GTDB): domain Bacteria; phylum Bacteroidota; class Bacteroidia; order Flavobacteriales; family Schleiferiaceae; genus UBA10364. Next base: position 5,198 of record DMCR01000045.1, on the reverse strand, counting down.
TGCTGAAAAACCACGCGGAGATGCCTCTCCTCCCCTCCAACGGCCTTACTTCCCCCTGCATCCACCAGGTTTTCAATGAGGAACCTTGGCGCTTGATTCGCTTCTCCGTGCGGCTCCATTTGTGAAAGGACGGCGTAGAAACGATCGGTGAATTGGTCCAAACTAGCCACCGCATCATACTCTAATTCCGGCGTTTTCATCTCAGCGGTCACATTCTCGGCACAATAAGCTTCAAACGCCTTTCTGAAATGTGGCAACTGCGCTTCATCTAGTGTCAACCCGGCTGCATACTTGTGCCCGCCAAACTGCAAAATATGCGCGTCACACGCCTCAATGGCATTGTACACATCAAAGCCTATGACACTGCGCGCAGAACCACCTAAATGGTCTCCGCTCTTGGTTAAAATAATGGTCGGACGGTAACGGGTTTCCACGATTTTCGACGCCACGATGCCCACCACACCCTTGTGCCAATGCGGTCTGTAGAG
>DMCR01000045.1:0-4319 GCA_003445735.1 Cryomorphaceae bacterium | reverse complement strand
AGCTTGAGTTTCACGACGGTCCTGGTTGAAGGCATTGATGCGCTCCGCGAGTTCGTCCTGTTCCGCGCGGTCGGTGCTACGTAAAAGTTCGACCGCGCGCAACCCGCTTTCCATACGTCCAGCGGCGTTGATGCGGGGTGCAATGCTAAAAGAAATATCCCTAAGCGTAAGGGATTCGGGGGCTTTTGCGCTTGCCTCAAGCAAACTGATAAACCCAGCACGTGCTTGTCCATTACGAATGCGCTGCAAGCCATAGTGCGCGAGCAATCTATTCTCTCCAGTCACATGTACGATATCCGCAGCAATACTCACAGCACAGAGGTCGAGTAGGGGATGCAGGTGCACATCTTCTGGCAGGCCCCAATGCTCACACAGCGCTTGGCAAAGCTTAAATCCAACGCCACATCCGGAAAGTTCCTTGTAAGGGTAAGGGCAATCTGAGCGCTTGGGGTCAAGAATAGAATGTGCCTTGGGCAAGGTTGCTGCTGGGAGGTGGTGATCACAAACAATTATATCTATGCCGAGCGAACGCGCATGAGCGATTTGATCAAAGGCCTTGATTCCACAATCCAAAGCGATGATGAGGGTAATGCCCAATTCCGCCGCTAGGTTGATGCCGTCAAAAGACAATCCATAGCCTTCCTTATAGCGATTAGGGATATAAGCTTCAATGGGAAACTTGCCTTCGAGAAATTCACCCATCAGCGCCACGGATGTAGTTCCGTCGACGTCGTAATCGCCGAAAATCATTACATGTTCCTGTTGAATTCTGGCCTTTTCGATGCGTTCCACGGCACGCTCCATGTCCTTCATTCGATAGGGGTGGTGCAACTGGTTTAAATCTGGTCGGAAAAAGGCCTTGGCGTCCTCAAACGTAGTGATGCCGCGCTGTACCAAGAGGGCTGCGAGCAAGGGGTCTTTAGTGACTTCTGCAGTGAGCTGAGACACGGCACCCGGATCCGATATGGGTCGAGCCGTCCAGCGCATTACGATTCTTTTTTGGTCAGTCGCGTTTGGTATTCGACGCTGTATTTATGGATGGTCGCGAAGAGGTCATGCATGAATTCTGGGGTTAGACCTTCACCATCGCCTCTTTCAGTGCGCTCTTTAACGAGTTTCAACCAGCGCTCCATCTGGAAAATACTGGTACCTTCTTGTTCTTTGATGATGGCGATCTCCTTGGCCAACGCGAAGCGCTGACGCATAATATCTACTAAATTATCGTCTAATTCATCTAGTGAATCTCGCAATGATTTCAATGCCTCACTGGCCCCTTGATCTAGTTTCTTTGGGTGAATAACTAGGTTTTTAACCACAGCGCCCAATTTTTCAGGATTCATCTGTTGTGCAGCGTCACTGAGCGCTATCTCAGGACTGATGTGACTTTCCACCATCAACCCATCCATACCTAAATCCATAGCCACCTGACATACTTCTGGAACTAGTAGTCGTTTTCCGGCGATATGACTAGGGTCCACAATAACCTTTATTTCCGGCATTAAAGCGCGCAATCCAAAACTATGGTGCCAATGTGGTTCGTTGCGGTAAACCCCTTTTGCGGAGGTGAAAAATCCACGATGTACTGCGGCAACGTGCTCAATACCTGCATTTTTGAATCGCTCAATAGCACCGGCCCAAAGGCCTATTTCTGCATGAATAGGATTCTTGACTAATACAGGAATTTTCACCCCTTTCAATGCTTCGGCTATTTCTTGCACGTAAAAAGGATTCACAGTAGTACGTGCCCCGATCCATAAAATATCTATACCGGCTTTAAGTGCGGCTTCGACATGTTCAGTATTTGCTACCTCTGTGGTAGTAGGAGTGCCTATCGCCCGACCTGCATCAATCAACCATTGCATGGATTCCAATCCCACGCCTTCAAAACTCCCGGGCTTGGTTCTGGGTTTCCAAACGCCGCCGCGCAACAAACTAATAGGCGTATGTGTCTTCAGTGCTTGTGCGGTAGCTAAAATTTGTTCGGGACTCTCCACAGAACATGGACCCGCGATGAGCAGGGGCGATTCTGTAGGCCCGTCGAACCATTGATCAATATGTTGAATTTTTGATGCTATCATATTAGGCTCCGATACAAACGACCAGCTCTCCTTTTAATCCGCCGCGTTCTTGCACTATTGACAGCAATTCTGATGCCGAACCGCGCAAGGTTTCTTCAAACTTTTTTGAGATCTCTCGGCTGATGGTCACAGGGCGTTCTGCACCACAAAACTCGACAATTTGTGCTAAGGTTTTCTCGATTTTATGAGGACTTTCATAAAGCACCACTGTTTTGGTGCTAGCGGCAATGGTTTCAAGCTTGGTTTGGCGCCCCTTTTTTGGGGGCAGGAAGCCTTCAAAATAAAAGGAATCGCACGGTAAACCACTATTCACTAGGGCGGGCACAAATGCTGTGGCGCCTGGAAGAGTGATGACTTCCACGCCCCCCTGAACGGCCGCTCGAATCAATAAAAACCCCGGGTCACTGATGCCGGGTGTTCCTGCATCACTGACTAAGGCAATGGTTTGTCCCTGTTGCAGCCTTTTCACATAGCGCTCGACCATCTTGTGTTCGTTGTACATGTGAAAGGCTTGCTTTGGACTGGCAATATCAAAATGTGCGGTGAGTTTCCCGGTCGTGCGAGTATCCTCGGCTAATATCAAATCTGCCTCGCGCATTACATGGATGGCACGAAAAGTCATATCATCCAAGTTGCCCACAGGGGTGGGCACGACGTAAAGGATTCCTGACATTAACTAAACTTTTGTTCGACAGCAGCTATAAATCGTGCGACCGTTTTTTCTTTCTCATCCCAGCCGTATTCACCGGAAATGTCTGTTTCAATGAATTCCATAGCCTCGCTCAAGCTACTCAAAGTATTCAACTGACTAACTGCGCGATCGAAATCTTCTTGAGAACCGTCGAAGAGATCATTGACAAAACCGATGCGATCGTTTAATCCAAATTTCAGCACATTACCCGCTAATCGGTCGTTCAAACTTTTCTTTTCCGCGGCTGGAGCAAACATTTCTTGTTGTGCCGGCGCCTCCTCTAACGCAGATTCAGTGGGAGCCTCTTCCTCTGAAGGCTCTGCCTCCTCTACATCCTCTGTAACTGCTGCAGTGGGTGCGGACTTAACAGCTGGGACAGGTGTTGCTGTAGCTTCTTCTTGCAAGGCTTTTAGCTTGGCATCAAGTTTTAACTTGAGATCTGCAGCAGCCTTTTTAAATGGCACGGCAATTTCTGCCTCCAAATTGTAATAGCGGAACTCGCCAGAAAGTTCCAAGAGTTGTTGGGCGGCTTCAGCGTCGGATAACTCACCGATATTTAAGGCTAATTCGGCTAATTTCTGTTCGCTACTTTTTCTACTTAACGAGGGGTCTTGGCTCTGCATCTTATTCTCTACCTTTAATGCTTTGAATGTACCACTAAAGTACCTCCATGTTTAACTCAGAAATAGAATTTAACCAACAATCGGGTGGATGGATTGAAGTCGTCTGCGGTCCAATGTTTAGCGGAAAGACTGAAGAGTTGATTCGTCGTATGCGCCGTGCTCAAATCGCCGGTCAGAAAGTCGAGATTTTCAAGCCAGCTACGGATGTGCGTTACGATGATGAGGCGGTGGTTAGTCATGATAAAAATTCAATTCCTTCTACCCCGGTGGAGACCTCTTCGAACATGTTGCTACTAGCAGATGACGTAGAGGTGGTGGGTATTGATGAGGCACAATTTTTTGACGACGGCCTTTTAGAGGTTGCCAATAAATTGGCGAATCAAGGCAAACGAGTGGTTATTGCGGGATTAGACTTAGACTTTAAAGGAAGACCTTTTGGTCCTATGCCGAACCTACTGGCCACAGCGGAATACGTGACTAAACTACACGCTATTTGTAAGCGTACGGGCGGTCCGGCTCACTTCAGTCACAGAACTGTGGCTGGCGACCAAACGTTTATGCTAGGGGAGACCGAAGCCTACGAACCGGTTAGCCGTGTGGTTTATAATATGTTGAACAAAAAAAGGAGTGGGAATACAGGCACATGATATCGTTGCATCGAGTGGTGCCAGGCTGGTGGGACCGTCTCAGACGTTCCTGCATTTTGCCTTTGATTCCCGTCGAATGAATTCGTCGGTTCCGACGTGTTTTATTTCCATTACTACTGCTTCGAATGACGGACACGAATACATCGAGCAAGCCATTTCTCGTGGTGCGGTAGCTGTGGTTTGTAAGGATGCCCAACGTTGGGCAGCACAATATCCCGGCATTAGTTTTATCGAGCATAGCAACCCGATCGAGGTGCTGCAACAATGGGCAAGCGCCTGC
>DMCR01000132.1 GCA_003445735.1 Cryomorphaceae bacterium | reverse complement strand
CGTTGGCTTTCCTGAGAACTGGTTTGGTACAATATCTTTGAAAGCAGAAGAAGAGCAAGGATGAAGTACTTGATGGCAAAAATAGTCTTCTGGCTCACAGGCTGGACTTTAGATGCTTCCAAAGAGCAAATAGCTGCGGCACGAAACACAGTAATGATTGCTGCCCCTCATACCTCGAACTACGATTTGGTATTTGCTATGGGAACCTTTTGGCTTATGAGGCTTCCGGTAAAGTTTTTCATCAAGGACTTCTACACGAAATGGTATTTCTTTGGTTTTTTCAAATGGCTTGGTGCTATAGGGGTGGATCGATCAAAGCGAAGTCACTTAGTGGACTATGCTACTGAACTACTTGTAAAACGTGATGATATCACCATAATGGTCCCTGCAGAAGGTACTAGAAAGGCTGTAGATAAATGGAAAACCGGCTTTTACCATATTGCTTTAAAATCTGGAAAAAAGATAAGCTTGGGCTATTTGGATTATGGTAAAAAATATGCAGGAATCTTAGATATCATTCCTGCTGGAGAAAAAAATACCACCTTTGACCACATTCAAGACATTTACAAAGACGTAGAGGCGAAATACCCCGAATTGTACAATAAAGTCATTCATTAATGGAGGTATTGGAACTCAATTTTCCAGCTGAAGTTGCCGCCTTAGTTCGTCATAAACAGGAGCAGGACCAAAACTTGCTTTGGGACCCTTGCCGTAAAAAATGGTTGGTCGCTACTCCTGAAGAATGGGTTCGCCAGCACGCCATATCCTACTTACATCTCTTGGGATACTCTTTCGCGCTAATACAAACCGAAAGTGGATTGCGCACGGGATTCAAGGAAAAGCGCTTGGATGCCTTAGTATATAAAAACACTGCCCCTTATATCTTGGTAGAATGCAAGGCTCCCTCAGTTAAAATTGATCAAAGGGTATTCAACCAAGCATTCAACTACAACCAAAGCTTAAAAGCCAAGTACCTCTACTTAACCAATGGAAAACAGCATATTTTCTGGGATGTTCTAGGCAATAAAGCCGTAAAATCTTTGCCTAGCGCAAGCGATCCAAGCTCTTAATCTTCGCTTCATCTTTTTGAATGCCACGAGAAGCAAGGAAAGCCAATACGATATTCAGCATGGGAACTATGGCTCCGTAAGTTGCAGATGCGCCTTCTGTAGCTGTAATCTCTTTGATTAGGAGCGCCACTACAATTAATGAGCTTAACATCCCTAATCTTACCAAAAGCAATTGGAAAGGACGCTTTTGGTAAATTAAAATAGAACCTGAGAAGGTAGCCATGGACCATCCAAACATGAAAAACAACCACATAGAGGATGTAGCTCTAAACACTAACTCTTCCACTACATACATAGGGAGGATAAAAGCAGCTAAGGAACTAAGGATCGCCGCAGCGAATAGATATAGAGTTTGAATGCGTTGAATCATGGCCCAATTTTAAGGTAAAGTTCAAAAAAAAATGGGTCCAAAGCTTTGAATCCTATGAAATCTCCCTATTATTGTGCTGTAGAGGTCCGACCGTAGGCCCATTACCTACCCCTCTTCTTTATATTATCCCATTACAGACATGTTGACTGAAAACGATTTGCGGGCACGCAAGTTGCCCGAACTGAAAGACTTAGGTGCATCCTTAAGTATTCCCAAAGCGAAATACATGAAAAAAGAGGAGCTTGTTACTGCTATTTTAGTGGTGACTGGCAAGGGAGCGCCTGAGCAGGTAATTGTCGCCGAGAAAGCGCCCGAAACTAAGCCTGAACGTCCTCAAAAAGGAAAATCAGAGCAAAATAACGACGAGCAAAACCATCGTCGAGAGCGCAATCCTAAGCACCAAAAACAACACAACGGGAATAACCATAACCACCGTGATCGCCGACGTCCCAAAGAATTCCACTTTGAGGGCATCATAGCTAACGAAGGGGTATTGGAAATCATGCCAGACGGTTACGGATTCCTCCGCAGTTCTGATTTTAATTACCTGAACTCACCAGATGACATCTATGTAAGTCAGAACCAAATCCGCAGCATGGGTCTAAAAACTGGGGATACGGTAAGCGGAGAGGTTCGTCCACCTAGAGAAGGCGAAAAGTATTTCCCACTTGTCAAGGTGAACAGTATCAACGGACGTACTCCTGAATTTGTACGTGACCGCGTTGCGTTCGAGCACCTAACTCCTTTATTCCCAGAGGAGAAATTTGACATCACCTCACGCCGCAGCACGGATTCTACACGAATCATCGACCTTTTCTCTCCTATTGGTAAAGGACAGCGTGGATTGCTGGTAGCACAACCTAAAACCGGTAAGACAACCTTGATGAAGGAGGTTGCCAATGCCATTGCAGCCAACCACCCTGAAGCATATATGATTGTTTTGCTCATCGACGAGCGCCCGGAAGAGGTAACCGACATGAGCCGCAGTGTAAATGCGGAGGTTGTAGCTTCGACTTTTGATGAGCCTGCAGAACACCACGTGAAAGTCGCCAATATTGTACTGGAAAAAGCTAAGCGTATGGTGGAATGTGGCCATGATGTAGTCATTATGCTGGACTCTATTACTCGTCTAGCGCGCGCTTACAATACCGTGAGCCCAGCTTCTGGTAAGATCCTTTCTGGAGGTGTGGACGCGAATGCACTACAGAAACCTAAGCGTTTCTTTGGAGCGGCGCGTAATATTGAAGGTGGAGGCTCACTGACTATTCTTGCAACCGCGTTGATTGATACAGGTTCGAAAATGGATGAAGTGATCTTCGAAGAATTCAAGGGTACGGGTAATATGGAAATGCAATTGGATCGTCGCATTGCGAACCGTCGCATTTGGCCGGCTATCAACCTCATCGAAAGTGGTACGCGTAAAGAGGATTTACTCTTGTCGCCTGATGTACTGCAGCGCATGTGGATCATGAGAAAGTATTTAGCTGATATGACACCTATTGAAGCCATGGAATTCCTCAGCGACCGAATACAAAAGACCAAAGACAATGCTGAATTCTTGATAAGCATGAATGGATAAGCCAAAGCCCGCTTAATTTAGCGGGCTTTTTTATATCTTAAATTCAACTTAAAACCTATTGTAACATGAAAAAAATTCTATTCTTAGCTGCTGGCTTGTTTGCAAGTGCAACAATGGTAGCCCAATCTTACGAAGCGTCATTGGGCTTGGGTGCTCTAAGCTCTGGTTCTTTAAAGTTCGAGGGTATGTATCATATTGATAATAACCATTCCTTCAACTTAGAACTACGCACTATAAATTCATCAATCGAAGATGATTCAATTGTTGCATTTGTCGCCTCATTTGGCGGTATTGTGCTTTCTCCAGAATACATTACTTATTTCAATTCAAGTGGCGATGATAATGAAGGAATGTATTTAGGAACCTACTTGCGTTTCAAGTCGATGGCTTCTGATGGTTATATGGAGACTGACGGATCGGCACTACTTGTAGATGCCGATTTCTCTCAGCTTGCGCTCGGAATAGGCGGAAATGTCGGATACCATGGCGCCTTTGACAACGGAATCACCGTCCGTGTATATGCAGGTCTAGGGTATAATTTCTTGAATAATATCTCGCATACCGATGGACATGAATCAATTCTATCGGCAGTATATGCCGTACCGATACATGTAAGGTCCGGGATCAATCTTGGATATAGATTCTAAAATATAAAGCCCGCTCGATGAGCGGGCTTTTTTATTCTGCAGCTGTGAATTGCTTCTCGTACAAGTTGAAATAAGCTCCTTGCTTTTCGAGGAGTTCACCGTGATTGCCTTGCTCAATAACCTTTCCTTGATCTAACACGATAATCTTGTCCGCATGCTGAATGGTCGATAAGCGATGTGCGATGATAATGGATGTGCGGTCTTGGGTAAGTAAAACGAGCGCATTTTGGATAAGCTCTTCTGTATGAGAATCAATGCTAGAAGTGGCCTCATCGAGGATGAGGACCTTAGGATCTGTAATGTAGGCGCGTAAGAAGGCTAAGAGTTGGCGTTGGCCGGCAGAAAGCACCCCTCCGCGTTCGCGCACATTGTAATCCAAACCATCCGGAAGTTCCTCCAAGAATGATTTGATGCCTATGCGCTCCGCCGCAGCCCAAATCTGCTCATCAGTAATATCCGTATTGCCCATGATAATGTTGGAACGCACGGTATCAGAAAAGAGGAAAACGTCTTGGAGTACAAGCGCCATTTGAGTTCTTAAATGATACGTGTCCAATTCTATTAAAGAGCTTCCATCAATCTTTACATCCCCACTTTCATACGGGTAAAAACCCATCAAAACACTAATGATGGTGCTCTTTCCTGCCCCTGTGGCACCAACTAAAGCCACGGTCTCTCCCTTGGCAGCCTCAAACGATACCCCCTTCAAAATAGGTTCATTAGGAATGTATTGGAACGCAACATTTTCCAGGGCTATGGTGCCTTCTAAGTCAATCTGATGCTGGCCCTTGGGCTCTATTTCGTGGTCGCTATCGAGCAATTTCAATACTCGTTCCGAAGCCACCATCCCCATTTGCAGGGTATTGAAACGGTCGGCTAATTGGCGTAGAGGTCGGAACAACATCCCGATGAAGATGATGATGGCTGTGAGCTCTCCTACTGTTACACCACCCCCTTGGGCGGCATTCATTCCACCGTACCATACCCCAAGACCTATGGAAATAGCACTAAGTACTTCAATAATAGGGAAGAAAAGGGCATAATAAAAGATGCTTCTGATGTTGGCGTCGCGGTGTCGTGCATTGATGGTTTCAAACTTGCCCATTTCCTGAGCTTCACGTCCGAAGGCTTGTACGATGGTCATCCCCCCGAGGTGCTCTTGTACGAACGTATTGAGGTTGCTCACTTCATTACGTACGGCTTGGAAGGCGCCTTTGATGCCTCGCTGGAACCAACGGGTGGCAATAAAAAGCACGGGGATAACGCTAAGGCTGACGAGCACGAGCATCGGGTTGAAGAAGAAGAACATGGCAAAGAGCATCACCGCGATGCGGAACAAGTCGCCAAAGATGACGAGGATTCCTTCCGAGAATACTTGGGCTATGGTTTCGATGTCTGAGACGACACGAGTGACTAATTGGCCCACAGGACTTCTATCGTAAAATCCTAGACGGAAATTTTGCAGCTTATCATATAGC
>DMCR01000194.1:7729-7953 GCA_003445735.1 Cryomorphaceae bacterium | reverse complement strand
GGGTTGAAGTTGAAGTCAGAGACCTTCTTTGCACCTAACATAACCTTAGTCGCGTAATTCACATACGGCTCACCGTATGCCTTACAGATGAACGGTACGGTACGAGAAGCACGCGGGTTTGCTTCAATGATATATACTACATCGTCCTTTATGGCGAACTGGATATTTATTAACCCCTTGGTCTGAAGAGCCTTGGCAATATTCACGGTATGTTCTTCAATCTG
>DMCR01000194.1:0-7395 GCA_003445735.1 Cryomorphaceae bacterium | reverse complement strand
CACCAATGGACCCAGGTTGAACGGTGGCAATACTGCTGAACTATCTCCAGAATGAATACCACAAGGCTCGATGTGCTCCATGATCCCGATGATATAGGCATTCTCCCCGTCACAGATGGCATCTGCCTCTGCTTCGATGGCCCCGTCAAGGTAATGATCTAGCAATACACGGTTTCCTTCAAACTCTTTGAAAAGATTAACTACGTGACGCTCTAGTTCAGCTTTATTGATGACGATTTTCATTCCTTGACCACCTAATACATACGAAGGTCGAACGAGAATTGGGAATCCGAGATCGTCCGCTATATCCAATGCCTCATCTGCATTGGTAGCTACATCAAATTTTGGATAAGGGATGTTGATTTCTTTCAAAAGGGTAGAGAAACGACCACGGTCTTCAGCCAAATCCAGTGCATCGAATGAGGTACCGATTATTTCGATACCGTAACGGCTCAACTTTTCCGCTAGCTTCAATGCCGTCTGACCTCCGAGCTGTACAATAACTCCTCTTGGCTTTTCGTGCAGAATAATGTCGTAAATGTGCTCCCAAAATACCGGCTCGAAGTACAACTTATCTGCGGTATCGAAATCTGTACTTACGGTTTCTGGGTTACAGTTGATCATGATGGTCTCATAGCCCTCTTCACGAGCGCTCAATACCCCATGAACACAACTGTAATCAAACTCAATCCCTTGACCTATGCGGTTGGGACCAGAACCAAGAACGACAATCTTTTCACGGTCTGTCACCACACTTTCATTCTCGATAATCTCCACACCGTCTGCCGTAACAAAGGAGTTTTCAAATGTCGAGTAGTAATATGGTGTCTGTGCAGGGAATTCCGCCGCACAAGTATCCACCAATTTCCATACACGGTTAATACCTAAATCCCTACGCTTACTGTGTACTTGACTTTCTAAAGCATGAATCATATGTGCGATCTGACGATCCGCGAAGCCTTTCATCTTAGCCTCAAGGATCAAATCCTTCGGCAATGACTCCAGTGTGTGTTTTTCGATTTCACCTTGAACACGAGCTAAATCCTCAATCTGCTTGAGGAACCATAAATCTATTTTGGTGATGTCGTAAATGGTACGGAGTGGAATGCCCATTTGGATCGCGTCGTAAATGACGAACAATCGATCTGAAGAAGCATATTCTAATTTGTGAAGGATAGTATCCTGGTCCGTTAATCCTTTGCCATCTGCACCCAGACCGTTACGCTTGATTTCCAAGCTCTGTGCGGCTTTATGAAGTGCTTCTTGAAAACTTCGGCCAATTCCCATGACCTCACCTACGGCCTTCATTTGAATACCTAAACGGGTATCAGCGCCTTCAAACTTCTCGAAGTTCCAACGAGGGATTTTCACAATAACGTAATCCAAGGTTGGCTCGAAATAAGCGGTTGTCGTCTTGGTGATTTGGTTGTTGAGTTCATCAAGAGTGTACCCAATTGCCATCTTCGCTGCCACCTTCGCAATAGGATATCCGGTGGCCTTGGAAGCCAAGGCCGAAGAACGGCTTACACGAGGATTAATCTCAATCGCAACGATATCTTCTTTTTCATCCGGGCTTACTGCAAACTGAACATTACAGCCTCCGGCAAAGGTTCCGATACTGCGCATCATTTTGATGGCCATATCACGCATCTTTTGGTACGTGGTATCGCTCAAGGTCATCGCCGGTGCTACCGTAATAGAATCACCCGTGTGGATTCCCATAGGATCCATGTTCTCAATGGAACAAATGATGATGATGTTATCGTTCTTGTCACGAAGTAACTCAAGCTCGTATTCCTTCCAGCCAAGCAAGGCCTTATCAATCATTACCTCGTGAATTGGACTGATTTCCAATCCACGACTCAATGCTTCATCAAACTCCTCAGGTGTGTGTACAAAGGTCGCACCCGCTCCACCTAGGGTAAAGGAAGCGCGAACACACAATGGAAAACCGAACTCCTGAGCGGTTTCCTTACCGCGCAAAAATGACTTTGCGATACGTGAAGGTGCCATCGGAATATCGATTTGCTCCATTAATTTGCGGAACTCATCACGGTCCTCTGTAATATTAATGGCATCAATATCAACACCGATGATGCGCACATTGTGCTCTTCCCAAACTCCATGTTTATCTGCATCGATACACAAGTTCAACGCCGTTTGACCACCCATAGTCGGCAGTACTACATCAATATCTGGATGTATTTTGAGGATTTCCTCGATATTTTCCACGGTCAATGCTTTCAGATAGATGTTATCGGCGATAACCTCATCTGTCATGATGGTTGCTGGATTAGAATTGATGAGTGTTACGGTGATTCCTTCTTCTCGAAGGCTTCGTGATGCTTGGGATCCGGAATAGTCAAATTCACAGGCTTGACCAATTACGATAGGACCGGACCCAATGATAAGGACGTGTCTGATAGTTTTGTCTTTCGGCATGTGCTTTTAAGATTTGTACAAAGTTAGGTGTGGATTAGGCCAAAAAAAAGGTGTTGCTTTCGGCAACACCTATATCTTATCAAAAGGTTTTGAACATTACCCTTTGTAGTTTCCTTTATCACTAACGGTCAAGCTCTTGCGACCTTTTGCACGACGAGAAGCCAGCACTTTGCGGCCATCTGCTGATTCCATTCTTGAGCGGAATCCGTGCTTGTTCTTGCGTTTTCTATTGCTGGGCTGGAATGTGCGTTTCATAACAATATAATTTCCCGTTTGTATACAGGGGTGCAAATATATAGTAGAGTTTGTATTTAACAATCCCTGCGAAACCAAATTTTAAAAAAAGTTTAAGCAGAACCTGCCACAACAGAACATCATGAGAGATTTGGCCTATTGAAAAAATGATTCTATCCCATTTATTCTCACTACCTTCGCCGCTGAAATTAGGGGCGTCTATCTTTCCAATGGCAGGGAACTTTTAACTGGGAAGCGCTGACGTCCAAGTGGCGCACCCAGCGGAACTGGGTAATTAAACCAGGGCTAAGTCCCGACATTATGGAAACCTTTAAAGACAGCGGTCTTCACCCTCAAATTGTAAAGGGTGTAGAGGCACTCGGGTTTGTTGAACCGACCCCAATCCAAAAGATGAGCATTGAACATTTGCTCGAGAACACCACGGATTTAATCGCATTTGCACAAACAGGAACTGGTAAGACAGCAGCATTCTCGTTGCCTATCCTCCATCAGCTTGAAGAAGATGTACAGCACGTTCAGGCTATTATTTTGGCACCTACGCGTGAGTTATGTTTACAAATCGCAACCGATATAGAGTCATACTCGAAGTTCATGCCAGTAAAAGTTACTGCAGTTTATGGCGGTGCTCCCATTACCAAGCAAATCAAAGAATTACAACAACGCCCGCAAATAGTTGTGGGTACTCCAGGGCGTACACTAGACTTAATCGATCGCAGAAAACTACGCATCGAAAACGTTCAGTTCTTGGTCTTGGATGAGGCAGATGAAATGTTGAGCATGGGCTTCCAAGATGAATTGGACGCTATTCTTGCCAACACCCCAGAATACAAGCAGACCCTTTGTTACAGTGCCACCATGCCTGATGGTATGAAAAAACTGACCAAAAAATACTTACATGACCCCAAGGAAATTTCTGCAGGTAAGCGTAATATTTCTGCGAGCAACGTCAGCCACGAGCTTTATGTCGTGAGTGCCAAGCATACCTACGAAGCTATGAGACGCATTATGGACTTCAATCCGAATATGTACGGAATTGTCTTCTGTAGAACGCGTCGTGAAACACAGAGTATTGCTGAAAAATTAATAACAGATGGGTATCGAGCAGAGGCGTTACATGGCGATTTAAGTCAAGCACAACGTGACGAGGTAATGAATCGCTTCCGCAAACGCAAGTTAAACGTGATGGTCGCTACCGATGTGGCCGCACGCGGGATCGACGTGAACGAATTAACCCATGTGATCAACGTAAACATCCCTGATGATCCAGAAGTATATGTACACCGCTCAGGTCGCACCGGACGCGCTGGATCTTCAGGAATTTCGATTGTCATTACACACGGTAGGAATATGCGTAAGGTGAAAAACCTTGAGCGGATTATCGGAAAGGAATTCGAGCAGAAAAAAGTACCTAGTGGTGAAGCCATTTGTGAAATCAAGATTGGACAAGCAATAGACGAATTAGTAGACTTTGAATTCGCCAATGAACTGGATCCGATGTTGTTGAATAGCGCCATGGATAAACTGGCCCACCTCAGCAAAGGAGAGCTCATCGAACGATTCCTAGGTCATGAAACTTCATTGATTTTAAGTCGTTATCGCGGAGCGCGCGACATTAACGAGCAACCGAAGAAATTCAAGGAGCACGGTCCACGTAAATCTGGCGGTGAAGAAGAAGGGTTTAAGTCCATCGTAGTTAATCTAGGATACCGTCAAAACGTGAATCCAAGTCGTTTGATCGGATTGATCAATGATTCCATGGAAGGAAAGAAAATCCGCATCGGGAAGATTGATATGGATAAAACCTTCACTCGCATCGATGTAGAAGAGCGTTTTGCGGTGGAAGTTGCCGTACGATTGAACGGCGCTAAAACAGGCTCTTATGTGGTCAATGCCTACTTCGAAGAAGGCTCAGGCTATAGCGGTGGTGCTTCAGGCGCCAAACGTCGTCAAAAGCGCGAGCGTATCCCTGGTGGCAAGAAATCCCGTAGTGATTATCACCCGAAAAAGCGACGCGACGACAAAGGTGGTGATTTCAGAGGCAGCGATGAACGGCGTCCACGCCGCCGTGACGACCGCCCTTCTTTTGATTCAGATCGTTCACGCTCGCGTGGTAAATACGGCGGAGCAAGAGGCGAAAACAGAGGTCGTTCGAAAGGCAAACCAGGCGGAAAACGAAATAAGAAGTAATAAACTTTCCTATATTTTAGGCGTATGAAAACAGCTTGGATTACAGGAAGCAGTGGCGGGATAGGTAAGGCTATGGCGTTGGAATTTAATCGCCATGGTTACTTTACCATTTTGAGTGCTCGACGCTCCGAAACCCTCGCTGAAGTTCAAAATCAGCTACCTTATCCAGAAAACAGTGCTGTTTTATTATTGGATTTAACCCAATACCAGCAGGCTGAGCAATGGGCGAAGAAGGCGCTGAGCCATACCGGTCAAATTGATATTTTAGTGAATAATGGCGGTATTGGGCATTTGGGCCGTGTTGTTGAGATGGGGCTCGATGTCGAGGAAAAGGTAATGCAGACTAATTTTTGGGGTACAGCAGCGTTAACAAAAGCCATGGTGCCCGTGATGCTGGAAAAAGGGGCGGGACAGATTTGGTCCGTGGGTAGTATACTCTCTTACTTCGGTAGCCCAAAACTTGCCGCCTATGCTGCGAGCAAATATGCGGTAGTCGGTTATATGGAAAGCCTTCAGTATGAACTACGCAAAACACCGGTACATGCAGGGATTTTGAGTCCTGGCTTCATCAACACTAATGTCACGCTGAGTAGTTTAGGGCCTGATGGTAATCCTATTGGTAAAAACAGCGTAGCGCAAGAGAAGGGAATGCTTCCGGAGATACTGGCCCGAAAATTCTACCGTATCACACAAAAGAACCATCCTCCCCTACACGTTGTTATAGGTGGATATGAAAAATGGGCAGTACCCTTTAAAAGATACCTGCCGAAAATATTTTTCAAAGTCTACGGAAAACTGACAGATAAGACTAGAGGAAAAAAGTAGCAACTACTATATTTGGACAACAAGATTAATACCATGGTCGAAGGAATCATTAACCCCAAATACCTAGATCCTGCTTTTGTGGCAGAATTGAAGACTGCTTACGATACAGCATCACCATGTAAGCACATTGTTTTGGAGAACTTTTTCCAAGAGGATATTGCTTTGGATCTGTTCAATAACTTCCCTTCCATTGATCAATTGAATGTGAAGCGCAAGAGCTTGAACGAAGACAAGAGTGAAGATTACCACTTTGAGCGCTGGCACCCTTCGTTCTCAAAAATTCGTTCGGCTGTAGGATCGAAGGAATGGAGCGAGCAATTGGGCCGCATCACAGGCATTGATGGATTGCATACCACTACTGATGCTTTGGGTTCTGGGGTCCACCAAGGTCGCAACGGCTCTTATGTAGACGTGCACATCGATGTAAATATGAATCCTAAGCTGGGTTTGTGGCGCCGATTAAACCTATTGGTCTACCTCAACAAAAATTGGAAACCAGAATATGGTGGTGATTTGGAGTTATGGAATAAAGAGATGACGGAATTGGTCACAAAAGTTCCACCAACATTCAACACTGCTGTGATCTTCTATACAGACGATAATAGCCCACACGGCTATGGTAAAATTGACATTCCTGAAGGAGAATCGCGTAAGAGTTTCTACACATACTTCTATACAAAACCAGGAGAAGGGGTGACCTATAGGGATTCAAAGTTTATCTCGCGCCCAGATGATGGCGCCGTTCGCAAAATGGCTACCGGGATCAAGGAGACGCTCAAGATCAATGGAAAAAAGCTTTTAAAGACTTTGGGGATAAAAGACCTCGACTTCCAAGATAAGAACTAAGAAAACCGCCTCCGGGCGGTTTTTTTATCCCACATGCATCGAACCCTTCGGGTACTTGAAGGAATTTGATTCCATCTTGCGGTCGCTCAAAGCGAAGGCCAAGGTCAAAGTTCCGACACGACCTATTAACATAGATATCATCAATATAATCTTACCACCAAGTGAAACCGTTGGAGTAATACCAGTACTTAGTCCCACGGTACAAAAGGCACTGACTTCTTCAAAGGCCAAATCCAACAAAGCTTTCTCCGGTTCGAATAGGGTCAGTAGGAAGATCCCCACTAGAATGCTCACTGCAGAGAACAAGAAAATTGCAAAGGCTTTATTCATCAACTCCCAAGGAATCTGGGTCTTGTAAATGTTTACGTTTTTCTTGCCCTGTATGGTCGCAGCGGCACCCATGAAGACTAGGGCGAAGGTGCTCGTTTTTATCCCACCAGCGGTTGATCCAGAACCTCCACCAATAAACATGAGGAAGATGAAGAACAACAATGTTGGAGTTGTCATTACACCGAAGTTAATGGTATTGAAACCAGCCGTGCGCGCGGTGATACTTTGGAAGATGCTGTGGCTGAGCTGAGGACCAATTGGCCCTCGGTACCCTTCCAACATAAATACCATCACAGCACCAAAGGCAACCAGCACCCCCGCGACCACCAATCCAAGTTTGGTACCCACACGTAAACTCCGCCATGATTTTGCCATAGACTGCTTACGCCAAGGTTGCTTGAGTAAATCTGAAATGGTCCCAAACCCAATACCACCTAAAACTATCAAGATCGCAATGATGGCATGTACCCCAAACTGGTGGCTTACACCTTCACTTGCCAAACTATTGCT
>DMCR01000172.1:4463-33239 GCA_003445735.1 Cryomorphaceae bacterium | reverse complement strand
CCCTTTGGCTGGATACCCGAACCCTCGTTAAAACAGACGATCAGTTTCGTCGCGCGACCGTAAAATGGAGCCTCACTCAAGAGTGCATCTCCGCCGCGATCCAAGAATCAAAGGTGTATTTCGTGCAAGGTTTTATTGGTAGCGATCCCGCGGGCCGCCCGACGACCTTGGGTAGAGAAGGATCAGATTATACTGGGGCCGTATTCGCTTACTGCCTTGACGCCAACGGCCTCACCATCTGGAAGGATGTACCTGGAATGCTAAACGGAGATCCTAAAACGTTCCAAAACACCACGCTCATTGAAGAATTGCCTTTTGGTGAAGCGATAGAATTGGCCTTTTATGGCGCTTCCATTATTCACCCGAAGACCATTCAGCCTTTGCAGGAAAAGGGCATTCCATTGCACATTAAAAGTTTCGTGAACCCGGTAGCCAAAGGCACCGTCATCAACAGCGCCGACAAGGCCACTCCCCAAGTCCCAAACTTCATCCTAAAGAAAAACCAAGCGCTGCTCTCGATCAGCACGATGGATTTAGCCTTCATCGCCGAGCATCACCTCAGCGCAGTATACCAGTTGTTTGCGGAAAAAGGTGTGGTAGTCAATATGATGCGTAATACTGCCACCAAAGCGGTGTTCTGTCTAAACAACGACGCCATCATCGTTCCCAAGGTAATTGCAGCCCTTCAAAGTGATTTCAATCTCACCTTCACTTCAGACGTTGAGCTATTGACTATTCGTCATTACAACGAATCCGATGTGGTTCGTGAAACGGAAGGATTAACGATTTTACAAGAACAGCGCACCCCTGATACGGTGCAGTTCGCCTTTCAAAGAAATTAAAGCACATCTAGAATTTTCGCGGCCAGGCTAGCACCCATCTTCTCGAAACTCTCTTTTGTCCATCCTGCGATGTGCGGACTGAGTATAACATTTTCTTGATTCATCAGCCACTGCAGAGAATGGGGCATCTCCCCTTCGAACACGCTGGTAAAGCTTTTCTTTTCAAATTCAAGGACGTCCAAACCCGCTCCTCTAACGCTTCCCGTCTTCATCGCCCGAACCAACGCTTCTGTCTGAAGGATGGGACCGCGGGCGGTATTCAGGAAATAGATAGGATTTTGAAAGGAATTGAAAAAAGTGTCATCGGCAAAATAGCGTGTCTCCTTTGTAAGCGGCAAGTGAAGACTAATGATGTCACACTTTTGCTGAAGCTCTTCCAAAGTGGATTCGGTAATGCCGGCGTCGGCATAGCCAGTTTTGTACTTGTCGTAGGCGAACACGATTACGCCCAAGGCGGCGAGCAGGCGAGCGAATTGGCTCCCCATCACCCCGTAACCAATGATGCCTACGGTACGACTTCTCAATTCCAGCCCTTTATTTTCCTCACGGCGCCAAACTCCCTCTTTTATTTCACGTTGCACCCGTGGGAGGTGATTGAGCAATCCGAGCAACATCCCTAAAGAGTGCTCTGCCAACGCTTGGGCATTACCTTCTGGCACGCGCAAGCAAGCAATACCGCGAGATTCTGCATAATCCACATCAATATTCTCGAGCCCCGCCCCTAAGCGCCCAACGGCCTTGAGATTCGGAAATAGATCGATCACCTCACGGGTCACGGGAAAACGCGAACGAATGACCACTACTTCCGCGGTAAAATAATCAGATGGAAAATCCTTTGGGGCCAATTCGTACTCACGCCACAAGCCAATTCCGCCTCGTTCAAGACCTTGCTCTAACAACGGATGGGTATGGTCGAGCAGTAAGGCGTTCATCAATAACCGATAATGAGTCGTCCGATCTGGAAATAAATCAACAGGCCGATGACATCGTTCGCAGTGGTAATAAAAGGACCCGTGGCCAGTGCTGCATCAACGTTGAATTTATTCAGCATGAGCGGAATAAAGGTTCCAAATAAAGAAGCAAATATGATGACGGCTAACAGGGAGACACTAACGGTGAGCGTAACTAATTGGCCATAGCCTAAAATCAAACCTGATCCAAGCATTACCGCTCCCAAAATCAATCCATTTACCAAACCAACAGACAACTCCTTGAACAACTTCTTGGTCATGTTATGATCTGCCTTGTTGTTGGCCAAGGCCTGAACCACGATGGCTGAAGATTGCACCCCAACATTCCCGGCCATCGCCGCAATCAGCGGCATGAATAAGGCCAAGGCCGGTACACTTTTAATATCACCCTCGTTTTCGCCCAACATCAAGGCCACGATCAACCCACCGAACAAGCCAATGAGCAACCAAGGAATACGAGCACGCGTAATGTGCAATACAGTATCGTCGCTCTCTACCTCGTCGGTCAAACCCGAAGCTAATTGGTAATCACGCTCCGCTTCTTCACGAATGAAATCCACCACATCATCAAGAGTAATACGACCTAACAACTCTCCAGCGGCATTGACCACAGGGATAACAAAAAGGTCATACTTCTGCATGGTATTGGCCACTTCCTCTGCCGGAGTTGTGGAAAGTACCGTATGTTGAATAGGAGTATAGAGTTCGGAAATATTTTCAGTACGATTGGCCGTCAAGAGCTTCTTCAAGCTCAATTTCCCCACAAGAATATCATCTTCGTTGACCACATAAACAGCGTGGACACGGTCAACATTTTCCGCCTGCGTTCGCATGGCTGCCACACATCTGAGCGCAGTCAGCCCCTCTTGAACTTTTACGTATTCCGTCGCCATCAATGCACCCGCGGTATCCTCCTCATGAGTGAGCAGCTGCGCAATTTTCTTTGCCTGCTCTACATCATCCACCTTCGAAAGGACCTCCTTAGTTCGCTCTTCCGAAAGCTCCGAAAGCATGTCCGCCGCATCATCACTATCCATGTTCTCCACGAGCTCATGGGCAATATCTTCCGAGGTATAGCTTTTCAGTAGGTCTGCACGGATATCTTCATCAATCTCTACGAGAATATCTGCGACCAATTCGGTGTCAAGGCGCTCCAAAAAAGGTGCGATCTCATCCAGGTCCCAAGATTCCAAAACCTCAGCAATATCCGCCGCATGCACCCCATCCATTAAGGTGGCAAAAAGCCCCTCTTCGGTGGTCGCAACGGCCTGCGCTACACGGTCTTTTACACTAAGATCTTCCATCTTCAATGGCGTTTAGCAGTTCTACAAACTGTTCGTGGCTGAGTTGTTCCGCTCGCTTGCTAAGATACGGATGCTCGAAGCCTTCTGGCAAGTTAAGTGTTTTCAATGCATTGCGAAGGGTTTTTCTTCGCTGTCCAAAAGCCGCTTTTACCCCTCGCTTGAGTAATTTAAATTCAATATTTGGATTGACCGATTTTCTCACCATGTGTAGCACTCCACTATCCACTTTAGGAGGCGGATTAAAGACGCTTGGAGGCACGGTAAAATCATAGGTCAAATCGTAGTATGCCTGACACAATACCGATAAAATACCATAGGTTTTACTCCCCGGCGGCGCGCACAAACGCTGGGCTACCTCTTTTTGGAACATCCCTCCAAAGGCGGGAATTTGATCGCGCATGTCCAAAACCCGGAACACGATCTGCGAACTAATGTTGTACGGGAAATTCCCGACTAAGGCAAAGGACTCATCGCCAAAAACACTCGCAGGGTTCCACTGCAAAAAGTCCGTTTCCAAAATGCGAGCACTGAGCTGATTGTAATGGGCTTGCAAATAGCTTACACTCTCCCCATCAATCTCAATGACCCAGGTCTCCACGTCCGGCATCGCCAACAAATATTTGGTCATCACACCCATACCCGGCCCTATTTCCAAGACCTTCTGGACACCGTCCAACGGGGTCACTTTGGCAATACGCTCAGCCACACCATCGTCCTTCAAAAAGTGCTGCCCTAAATGCTTTTTCGCACGGACTTGTCCTTGATCTCTCATGTGAGCAAAGGTAGGGGTTCCTTCCACGGGATTCGACCTAAAAGCCCTAACTTGTACCCACCTATCATAACCACAAAACCACTGACCATGGTACAACCAACCACCCTTGGCGAATTCATCGTCGAGAACCAGAAGGATTTCCCTTTTGCAACGGGGGAATTATCTCAATTACTTACTTCTATCCGACTTGCTGCCAAGGTAGTGAATCGTGAAATCAACAAAGCGGGACTCGCTGATATTTTAGGTGCTATGGGAAGTGAAAATATTCAAGGCGAAGCACAGCAAAAACTCGATATTATGGCAAACGACACCTTCATGCGTGCCTTGCGTTCGATGGGGCAAGTCTGCGGAGTTGCCAGCGAAGAAGAAGAACACTTCGTTGCATTTGACGATGATATTCACTCCGATGCGCGCTATGTTGTACTTATGGACCCGCTCGACGGCTCCTCCAATATCGACGTAAACGTCAGTGTGGGTACCATTTTCTCTATTTACCGCCGCACCACTCCCGCAGGAAGCGCTGTTGAACTGAAGGATTTTTTACAACCGGGCGATGCACAAATAGCAGCAGGCTACGTCGTCTACGGTTCTTCCACTATGCTCGTGTACACCACCGGTAATGGCGTCAACGGCTTCACCCTAGATCCTTCCATCGGCGTTTTTTGCCTCTCCCATCCAGATATGCAAATCCCGCAGGACGGCAAAATCTACAGCGTAAACGAAGGAAACTACGTGCATTTCCCTGAAGGTGTGAAGCGCTACATCAAATATTGTCAAGAGTTCGATGAGGCCACAAATAGACCTTATACATCAAGATATATTGGCTCTTTAGTTTCCGATTTTCACCGCAATCTTATCAAAGGAGGGGTGTATCTTTACCCCACAGGAACCATGGCCCCGAAAGGCAAGCTCAGGCTCCTGTACGAGTGTAACCCACTCGCCTTTATTGTTGAACAAGCCGGCGGCATGGCCACTGACGGAACCCGACGAATCATGGAGATTGCACCTGATGAATTGCATCAACGTGTGCCGTGTTTTATTGGGTCGCCGCTTATGGTCGAAACCGCCCACGCGTTTTTGCGGAAATACGAGAATTAACTATTGGAACCGGCGGATTTACTCTCCCATTACCTAAACCACCCGCTCACTTTAGCCGTGGAAAACAGCGCCTCAGCCGACCGTTTGGAAGCCTTTGGCTACCGCACGGCAGGGAGCTCACATACCGCCATGTTGGCTGCAGCCGCCTATTTAAAAACCGGTAAGACCCAGCTTCTAATCGCCGAGAGCAAAGAGCAGGCTGCCTACCTTCAAAACGACTTGGAAAAGCTGCTGGGCAAAACCCCCTGTTACTTCTACCCTGCCTCGTACCGCAGACCCTATGAAGTTGAGCAAACCGATAATGCTAATGTGTTGTTGCGTGCGGAAGTGCTCAACCACCTCAGCAGCCGCCGAAAGTCCCCTTTGGTAATCACCTTTACCGAAGCATTATTTGAGAAAGTGGTGACAAAAAAAGAATTGGAAACCAATACCCTTAAAGTTAATCTTGGCGAAAACCTCGGTACTGACTTCCTCAACGAAACGCTCTTTGAATACCAGTTCGAGCGAGTGGACTATGTTACCTCCCCTGGCCAATTCTCCGTACGCGGCGGCATCGTAGATATCTTCTCGTTCAGCAAGGAGCACCCATACCGCATCGAATTCTTCGACGAAGAGGTGGAGAGCATTCGCTACTTCGACATCGAGACTCAGCGTACCATAGGAACGGCTACCAAAATGAGTATCGTACCAAACGTGGAAAACAAAAGCTTCCTTGAAGCACGTGCGCCATTTTTGACATATTTGCCTAAAGATACCCAGCTCTGGATCAACACACCGTCATTAGTAGTGGCAGGATTGGACCGATTAATGGAGCTCGCCCACCAAACCTATACCAATCTCGCCGATACCATCAGCCGCGCCACCCCCGAGGAACTGTTCATGAGCGGCGATGCCTTCAAACGACTCCTGTTGAATTACACCCGAGTAGAGTACGGCAAAGCGGAGTGGGCCAATACAAAGCTGGATAGCACCGCACTCCCACAAAGAGCCTTCAACAAGGATTTCCATCTCCTGGCACAAACCCTCATCGACGCCAACGACCGTGATATTGAAACGATACTGATGTGTGCCAATACCCAGCAGGTCAATAGATTCGAAACCATTTTCAAAGATTTGCAATTGGACCCAAAATACCAGACCACTACCATCGCGTTGCACGAAGGTTTTGAAGACCCCGATGCCGGCCTTTACGTTTACACTGACCACCAAATCTTCGACCGTTATCAGCGCTTCAACATTAAAAACGGGGCGCAGAAGCGTCAAGCCATCACCCTCGAGCAGCTAAATGCACTCGAGTTCGGCGATTTCGTAACGCACGTGGACCACGGGGTTGGAAAGTTTGGCGGATTACAAAAAATAGATAATAACGGTACAATACAGGAGGCTATCAAACTCGTCTACCGCGACAATGACATCTTGTACGTGAGCATCCACTCGCTCCACAAGATCAGCAAGTACAACGGGAAGGATGGGTCGGCACCTGTTTTAAACAAATTGGGTAGTCCGCAGTGGCAGAACCTCAAGAAAAAAACCAAGGCACGCGTCAAGCAAATTGCCTTTGACCTCATCCAGCTCTATGCCAAGCGCCGCGAAGCGTTGGGATTCCAGTGCGCACCAGATGGCTATTTGCAACACGAACTCGAGGCAAGCTTCTTGTATGAAGATACCCCGGACCAATTAACCGCAACAGAAGCCGTCAAAAAAGATATGGAGGGCACCATTCCTATGGACCGCTTGATCTGTGGTGATGTGGGCTTTGGAAAAACGGAAATAGCCATTCGTGCCGCCTTCAAGGCAGTTGCCAATGGTAAGCAGGTTGCCATATTAGTCCCAACTACCGTCCTTGCGTTTCAACACTTTAAAACCTTCAGCAAGCGCCTCGAAGGATTCCCAGTCACTGTAGATTACATCAACAGATTCCGCACAACCAAGCAACAGCGAGATACCCTATCCGGCCTAAAATCCGGAAAGATTGATATCGTCATCGGCACACACAAGCTCGTCAGTACCCAAGTAGAATACAAAGACCTCGGCCTGCTGATAGTCGATGAGGAACAGAAGTTTGGTGTGGCTATCAAGGATAAGATCAAAACGCTGAAGATCAACATCGACACCCTAACCCTCACCGCAACTCCCATCCCGAGAACACTTCAATTCTCCCTGATGGCAGCGCGTGACCTAAGCGTCATGACCACCCCTCCACCCAACCGTCAGCCCATCGAAACGGAAATAATTGGATTCAATGAGGAAACAATCCGCGATGCAATTAGCTACGAGATTCAACGCGGAGGCCAAGTATTTTTCATCAACAACCGAGTCAGTAACATCCAAGAGGTTGCTGGTATGGTACAACGTCTAGTGCCTGATGCCCATATCGCAATAGGTCACGGGCAGATGGACGGTAAGAAACTCGAGAAAGTCATGCTGGACTTTATGGACGGCAAGTTCGATGTCCTTGTAGCCACCTCCATCATTGAAAGCGGGCTAGACGTTCCCAACGCCAACACCATCATCATCAACAACGCCAACCACTTCGGGATGTCCGACCTCCACCAAATGCGCGGGCGTGTGGGCCGTTCCAATAAGAAAGCGTTCTGTAAACTCATTAGCCCGCCACTGCACTCTTTGACCGACGAGGCCCGTAAGCGACTTCAGGCACTGGAGCAGTTCACTGACCTGGGGAGCGGCTTCAAGATTGCCATGAAAGACCTTGAAATTCGTGGTGCCGGAGATTTATTGGGCGGAGAACAAAGCGGATTCATCTCAGAGATGGGCTTTGATACGTATCAGAAGATTTTAGCGGAGGCCGTGAAAGAATTGAAGGAGAACGAATTCAAGGAACTATACGACAACCCAGATAAAAACAAAGGCTCGGACTTTGTGGACGAGGTGCAGATCGATACTGATATGGCCGTCCATATACCGGATAATTACGTCAATAATATTGAGGAAAGACTCAAGCTCTACCAGCGCTTGGGTGCCATTGCAACGGAGGAGGAGTTACAGTTCTTTGAATTAGAACTAGAGGATAGATTTGGGCCGCTGCCTCGCCAGGTGAAGGACCTATTGTATTCGGTCCGCATTAAATGGCTCGCCAAGCACATCGGATTTACCAAACTCATCATCAAGATGGACAAGCTGATTGGACATTTTGCAGCGGAGAACAACAGCGAATACTACCAACTACCCATTTTCTCAGCCGTTCTCGCCTACTTACAGCGCAACCCGCGTAAGGTCCAGGTCAAACAAAAAGCAGATAAACTTAACTTCGTTGCACAAAACATTAGCAGTCTCGAAGACGTTCATCATATGCTCAGCAGCATCGTGAACAGGGAAAAAAGAGCGGAAGCATGACCACAGCACAGTATATAGAGAAGCGTTTGGGGGAATTGGCCCAGCATAAACTATATTTTGAGCGCCTGTTTTACTTTTTAGAGGAAGAGGAACTATTCTTCATCCCGGACGGCGAGCAGTGGTCGGCAATCGAATGCATAGAACACATCAACAATGTAAATGAGGTGTATTTGGCCCAATTAACCAAAGTTTGCCAACTCGACCAAGCCTCGCAAAGCCAAGTCCTTCCTCTAAGCTGGTTTCAGCGTAAGGCCTACCAATGGATGTCGCCGTTGAGCAAATCTGGAGCCACCAAGGTTCACGCGCCCAAGGCCCTTCAACCGCGTCGTATGAGGGATGAAAATCTCAAAATCAGCGCCCAAAAGGTCATGGAGAACTTTATTTCAGACCTCAGCCAGATCGAACGACTACTGCGCATTATTCCCGAGAGTCCGGAACTGCGCAACGCTAAGGTCATCAGTGCCCGCCCTCCTTTTCGAATCAAGGCCTTGACGGCACTCCAGCTCATTGTTCCCCACATAGGGCGTCACCTCGAACAGGCGGAACGAATTTTAAAAGGTGGCCGATTACTCAAGGAATCCCAAGAAAACAATCCTGACCTCATTTACCCCGCTAAGGATGCATAAAAAACCCGAGCCTCTGTGAGGCTCGGGTTTTTTATGAGTCAGTCTATCAGATTATTTGATAACCTTTATCCAAAGACTTCCATTATACTGTCCATTAAATTTAGTCAACTGTGCTTCATGAGCTGAGTCATAATCAGGGAATTTCAAAATAAACACATAATACATCATGTTATTTTGATCCTGGAAAATATCAACGGCAATTCCGTCTGCCAATAATTTACTTTCCAACTTATGGGCATTTTCTTCTTGACCATATACACCAGCTGTAACATAATACCCCGGTGAACCTGGCTTGACTTGTCCAGCATATTGTTCAGTCGAATATCCTTTGATACGACTATTAATTTCCGCCTTAGCCTCATCTAACTGACTTTGCAATTCTGCTTTTTCTTGTTCAAATAATTCGTTTTGCTTGGACGAAACTTCATCATTGAACTCGTCTAAACGATCATTTAAAAAATCTTCAAGCTCTTCTGAAGAGCGACGCTGACGATCCTTAAGCTTTTTGATTTCATTTTCGAGTCGTTTATCTTTTTTACTTTCTCCAAAGGTGTAACGCAACATGAATTCATGTGAATTACCAAGCGCAAATCCATAGGTATTCAGCGAAAAGTCATAGGCATAACCCAAGGTGATTTTCTCTGTTAAGTGCAAACCAGTGTTGGCAGTAACCGCATAGGAAGAACGATACGCAGCACCTACATAGAAATATTCTTTGTGGTTGAACATCAAACCTGCATCCACTTGTGGATTGGTCACCTCATTTGCACGTACCGTAATAAACGGACTCAACGTCATCAATCCTTTTTGAAGGTTAACATCGTACTGAGTGCTTACAACATAATGGCGCATGTAATGGTATTGCATCGGACCGAGGTAGTTGTCCGAGAAATCCACCTTGGGCGCCAACAAGTTTGGTACGGCAGCACCAAAACTGAAATCACCAAACTGAAGGTTAAATCCAAAGTTCAGGTCAAACTTTCCTGTGTTCAGGGCACTGAAAAGAACTGGGTCCAATTCGTCTGGCACACGAATACCCGCGACATTGATATTGTTGTTTACATAGCCGGCACCCAAACCTAAGCTTAGACTATTGCGATCTGTAAACTTCACATGCCAAGCGTAAGATCCATAGAATCCAGAACGTGACACGATATCTGTTTGGTCATTGAACGCATAGCCGCTATATCCAAATTTCAGATCATCGCGGTTGCCGTTGAACGCCATGAATTGGGTTTCAGGAGCACCCTGAATATCTGTCCACTGGCGACGGTTCAAAACGGAGATCTCTGTCTTACCCTCAATACCGCTATAAGCAGGATTGAAGAGGTAAGCTGTATTCAAATAGTTAGAAATAAGTGGGAGTTGTTGTGCTTGTGCTGTCCAACAACCCAATACTACTGCGCTAAGTAAAAATAACTTTTTCATAATTAGATGTTGTTTAAGACAGTCACTGCCGATTTAACTCTGATTTCATTGTTGTGTGTCAATATGAAGTAGTATGTTCCATCTTCGAGCTGAGCACCACCGTCAGTAGTTCCACCCCAAGCATTGTTATATACTTCTTGGTTGTAGACCGGAGTACCCCAGCGGGTGTAAACGGTGAACTCACATGGATCGCCATTTGTAATACCGCTTAGGTCAAGTATATCGTTCATGCCATCTCCATTGGGAGTGATAACGTTCTGAATGTTGCCATAAGTGTTGGCATAGATTATCGTCGAATCTTGTTCGCTAACAAAAACCTGAACACTTGCTGTATCTGTACATCCGTTTAAATCTTGTACTTGAATATAGTATGTCGTCGTATCCTTAGAAGGTGTTGCCAAAGTTGTTGCACTTTGTTGGTTGCTGTAGTAAGAAGGTGAATCTGCAAACCAGTAATATGATGTCCCTCCAGTAGCAGAAAGCGTAGTATTATCTCCAGGGTTTATGATCTGTGGCGATGCCGTTGCTGTTGCCACTACCGCGTAGTTGTAAATATCCAATGTGTCGTAGGTCTTACAAGCATTAATACCTGTAGCTTCGATGACGTATTGTCCAGGTTGAGAAAGATAGTTTTGGCCTCCTACCCATAGTCCACCGTTCCAAGAGTAGGACAAGGCATTGCTCACTACACTTACCAAAATACTGTCGTACACACAAATACCCAATGAATCCCCAGGCTGAATGGCCAAGGTCGGGAAGTTTACGAACTCAATGGTCGTTTCATTGGAGGTGTATGAGCAGGTTTCGTTCGTCAGTACCAAACGGTAATCAGCAGTATCTGCCACGATTGAAGTATCCACGGTCAACCACGGCATCGTGTCGTTTGCCAAGTTCAACCAGCTACCGCTACCTGAAGGATAAGCCACTTGCCATTGGTATTCCCAAGTCGAGTTTAAAACAGTATCCGTCGCAGTAAGGCGTGTTGAATCTGTCAAACACAATGTCGTCTTTGGCAATACTTGCCAAGCCCATGGTTGAGCCACAACATTGGTCGCTGGAACGGTATCCACAATTACCGTAAATACATCCGAGGTATCAGTACAACCGCCGGGATCAGAAGTAACTATTAAATACCAAGTACCTGTAGTATCCACATCTATAGTAGGTAATGTATCACCCTCGAGCGCATACATTACGGGGTTACCGAAAATATCCAGACTGTCGTCTTTCAACCATTGGTATATGTATCCGTTAATACCTGGTGAAGGGAATGCAAAGTGCTCCAATGTTGCCACCGTACCTTCACACATACGGATGCTATCCATACCTACATAACTCACGCCAGCACCACCATTGGCAAAGACCTCAGCGCCTGGCGAATAGGTATTGGCAATAGTATCATTGGATGTCGCATCACATAGGTTTGAACTCACTTCAATACCGTAAGATCCACTGGCGATGACTAATAGAGAATCGTCTGTTTCACCTGCCATTGGCGCACCACCTTGTAACCACTGGTAGGTGTAGCTCTGACCTGCAGGGGGCGCGTTTGCCATCAAAATAGCCGTATCTCCCTCACAAAAAGTGATTTCACCGTTCTTATCGAACCAGTTGTAGGCAATGATACCCGTATTTGGATTTGCACCGATGATTACGTTTGAGATGGTATCTGAAATTCGAACTGGATTTGAGCTCACCAAACGGAAGCTATAAACGCCCTGTGTGGTATTATCCGGAACGAGTACGTCGATATCGTTGCTGGTACTGATTCCGTATGCCAAGAGCGGAGATATGCTTACAAAATTACCGGCAAAAGCACCGCTAGAATTACTCATTTCCACCGAGAAGGTGTTCCCTACATTGTACGGTGAGGCAATGTCAAAAGAGAATACAATGGAATCTCCTTGACAAGCCTGAAGGCTAAGTGAAGCATTCGCTGTACTTTGAGCAAAGGAATTCGCGGCAAAGAGAAACGAAGCAAATGAGAGTATAAATTTTCTCATGTTATTGTTTTGGATTAAACGATAGTGCGCTATAATGGTGCATTGTTGCTAATTTCGCCAATGCACAGCAATTACCGTGCTACGATTACTAATTTAATACAGGGATTCTATCAACAATACACCTATATGACGCAAAATCAAGCCCAAAGTTTGCTCGAGAAGCTGCATAACCTAGATAATTTAAGTGGTAAAGCCTTGCAGGAGGCTGTGGTACAGCTATTGGATCAAGAGGTGGCATATTTCAACTGGACGGGATTTTATTTCATGAATGATGCTGCAAAGCAATTGGAAATAGGACCTTATGTCGGAGCGTATACGGATCATACGGTTATTCCCTATGGACGCGGTATATGTGGACAAGTCGCTGTGAGCGGTATGACCTTCGAAGTACCAGATGTGAACGCACAGGATAACTATTTGGCCTGCAGTCTAGAAACCAAGAGCGAAATCGTGGTGCCCATGTATAAGGGTGAGGTTTTGGTGGGCCAATTAGATATTGATTCGCACAAAATCAATCCGTTCACCGAGGAGGACCACGAAGTGTTGAATAAGGTCGTGGAGTTTGTGGCGGCTAGACTAGATTAAATGCAGCCAATTTTATGCTTGCATGCGAATGGCGTCGACCGGGTTTAATCGGGCCGCCATCCAAGCAGGAATCAATCCCGAAACCAAGCCAATGCCTGCGCTCATCAGTAATCCTAGCACGATATTTCCGAGACTTAAAAAGATTTCAAAGTCAAAGACTGTGGCTGAAATGTAGGCTCCCAGTGCCACGAGCATAAGACCGGTAACTCCGCCGAGCAAACAAAGAACCACAGATTCCGTCAGGAATTGGCTTAGAATAATAAAGTCCTTCGCTCCTAAAGCTTTTTGAATCCCTATTTCATTCGTTCGTTCTCGAACTGAGACGAACATAATGTTGGCGATACCGAAGCCACCTACAAGGATGGAGAACATTCCGATGATAGTTCCCATGATTCCCAGGGCACGGAATAAGCTGTCGAGTTGATTGGAGATGAGCGAGGGGTCATTCAGTGCAAAATTATCGTCTGCACCCGGGCGTAATCTGCGAATGGATCGCATGATGCCAGTTAGCTCGTCTTTCAGCTGGGCAATCGTTATCCCCTGTTTTGCGCTGGCCATGATTACATTACTTTCGTTGCGGTCGGTATTCACGACCATGCGCACTTTCTTAAAGGGTACCACCACCATATTGTCGTAGCTCTGACCGACCAAACTTTCACCAACTTTTTGAAAAATACCGATTACCGTGAGTTTAACCCCGCTAATGCTAATCCGCTGACCTATAATTTCTTCACCGGGCAAAAACAAGCCTTCAGCAATAGATGCTCCTATTATACACATTGGCCGCCCAGCATTCATTTCAGATTCTGTGAAATAACGCCCTTGAGCCAACTCAAAACTCCATATCTCATTATACTCGAACGTAGTGCCAAGCACATCCACACCCGTGGCATTATAAGCATCTCTCTTTACAGTAGCACCACCGAGTGAACTGCCGAATGCGATGTGTTCAGCATATTGACTTCGGCGCTTGAGCAACTCAGCTTCGTTACTCAGCGGGACGGGACGATTCAAATACTTCCACCAAGCGAAATCCGCTCCTCCACCCCACGGCCATTTCTGAACGTAAACGACATTGTCACCGAATTGGCTTACGCTATCTCGAATACTCTTTTCAAGACTGTCTACAATACTATAAACTAAAATTATCGCAAAAATTCCTATGGTAATTCCCAGCAAGGATAACAAGGTGCGCAGTTTGTTTGTAGCCAATGAAATAAAGGCGAAAACGAAGCTCTCTTTTAACAATCTGAAGTAGGTGCGCACAGGGGATCGGATTTCCCTCAAAATTAGCGTATTTCATAGAGATTCTGCGGAGCGAAAACCTTACTTTTGTCCTTTCTCAAATTTTCCACTTAAAACACGCTGCTTCATGCGTATCAAAAACGCCTTGATTTCTGTTTTTCACAAGGACGGATTAGGTCCTATCGTCGATGCCCTTAATGCCATGGGAACAACCATTTATTCTACCGGTGGAACACAGGCTTTTATTGAAGACCGCGGCATTGCGGTGGAACGCGTCGAGGATCTTACCTCTTATCCTTCTATCCTTGGAGGACGAGTGAAAACCCTTCATCCCAAAGTCTTTGGAGGCATTTTAGCAAGAAGAGATCACGAAGGCGATCAAGCGCAAATGGGCGAATACGATATCCCATACATGGATTTGGTCATTGTGGACCTATATCCATTTGAAGCTACTGTTGCTTCTGGAGCATCAGAACAGGATATTATTGAGAAAATCGATATCGGCGGTATTTCGTTGATTCGTGCGGCAGCAAAAAACTTTAAAGACTGCTGGATTATTTCCAACATGGGGCAATATGAAGATGCTCTTCAAGTGTTACAGTGTGACGAAGGTGCGACACTTGAAGTCCGTCGCAGATATGCACTCGAGGCCTTTGACGAGAGTTCAAATTATGATACGGCCATCTACCGTTACTTCGCCGGGGACCGCCTCGATCTCAAAATCAGCGGACGCCAAAAGCAAATCCTTCGCTACGGTGAAAACCCTCATCAGGAAGCAGCGTACTATGGAAATCTTGATGACGCACTGGAACAAATTCACGGCAAGGCATTAAGCTACAACAACCTACTTGATATTGATGCTACTGTGAACCTCATCCGGGAATTCAGCGAAACCACTATTGCGATTATCAAGCATAACAATGCTTGCGGGTTGGCCACACGCCCTACGCTAGCACAGGCTTGGCACGACGCCCTAGCAGGTGATCCGGTAAGCGCCTTCGGTGGAGTTATTGCTGCAAACCGCGTTGTAGATAAAGCGACGGCCGAAAAGATGAATACCTTGTTCTTTGAAGTATTGATGGCACCTGGATATGATGAGGATGCTCTCGAGATCTTGAAGAGCAAAAAGAATAGAGTGCTACTAATCCTCAAGGATTATACAATCCCAGCATTCAATGTCCGTACAGTACTCAACGGCACCTTGGTTCAAGCCGGAGATACAAAGACGGAAACGAAAGCGAACATGGAAACGGTGACTAAAGTAGCGCCAACACAAGAGCAGCTAGAAGACCTCGTATTCGCTGCAAAGATTTGTAAGCATACGAAGTCTAATACCATTGTGCTTGCCAAAGACGGTCAATTGCTAGGCTCAGGAACGGGCCAAACCTCACGTGTTGATGCTTTGAACCAAGCGATAGAGAAAGCGCAGCGCTTTGGTTTTAGGCTTAAAGGAGCCGCTATGGCTTCTGATGCCTTCTTCCCATTTCCTGACTGTGTGGAGATCGCCGATAATGCTGGAATAACCTGTGTGATTCAGCCCGGAGGATCTATTCGCGACAAGGAAAGCATCGACTATTGTGATGCACACGGCATGACGATGGTTACCACAGGGATTCGTCATTTCAAACACTAATTTTTCTTAACTTGTTCTCCTATGGGTTGGTTTAATTTCATGACAGAGGATATCGCTATTGATCTTGGTACGGCCAATACACTGATCACATACCAAGATAAGGTAGTAGTGGACTCCCCCTCTATTGTTGCTCAAGACCGTCGAACCGGTCAAGTTATTGCTGTCGGGCAAGAAGCTCGTCAAATGCACGGTAAAACGCACGAAAACATCAAAACTATCCGTCCGTTGAAAGATGGGGTAATTGCGGATTTCGAGGCATCCGAATTCATGATTCGTGAATTGATTAAGGGAATACCAGAATTCAAAAAACGTCTTTTTCCTCCTAGCTTGCGTATGGTAATATGTATCCCTTCAGGTATTACCGAAGTTGAAAAGCGAGCGGTAAGAGATAGCGCAGAACGGGCTAATGCTAAGGAAGTCTACCTCATACATGAACCTATGGCTGCAGCTATCGGTATTGGGGTAAATGTACTTGAACCAAAGGGAAATATGATTATCGATATCGGCGGTGGTACTACCGAGATCGCAGTAATGGCCATGGGAGGTATCGTTTGTGATAAGAGTGTTAAGGTAGCCGGAGATGTCTTTACCAATGATATTGCACTCTACATGCGTTCACAGCACAACTTGTACGTGGGTGAAAGAACTGCAGAAAACATCAAGATCGCTGTTGGTGCCGCCATAGAAGATTTAGAAGATGCGCCTGAACCATATTCTGTTCAAGGCCGTGATTTGCTTACAGGTAAGCCGAAACAAGTCCAAGTAGGTCACGAGGAGGTTAGTCGTGCCTTAGAGAAGAGTATTACCAGAGTGGAAGATGCGGTAATGGAAGCATTGAGTAATACGCCGCCAGAATTGGCTGCGGATATTTACAACTCTGGTATCTATCTAGCGGGTGGAGGCTCCATGCTGCGCGGACTAGACAAGCGTATTTCTACAAAAACCGACCTTCCTGTATACGTTGCCGAAGATCCACTTCGTGCGGTAGTGCGTGGAACGGGTATTGTATTGAAAAATCTCGAGCATTTTAAGACCATCCTACAGAGCTAATAGAATACCATGAGGCAACTGATACTTTTTCTTTCGAAGTATCGAAACACTTTGCTGCTCATTGTGTTGATTGGTCTTTCATTATTCAGGCACACCAAAAAAAATCCTGTAGCAGAGCATCGAATTAATTCCATGGGCTTTGGAACCATTGCTGGCATTCAAAATTCTTTGAATAGCTGGAAAGGATATTGGGCACTTAAATCTGTAAATGAAGAATTGGCAAGAGAAAATGCTGCACTTCGTGCAAGCATATATGGAGGTAATAAGCCAGCCTTTCAAACGAACGAGGCCTATGATTACATTCCAGCTCAGGTCATAGAATACAGCTACAACAAGCGTAATAACTACATGCTACTAAATGTTGGATCAGTCGAAGGCATAAAGCCTGGTATGGGTGTCATGTCTGCACAAGGCTGGATTGGCACTGTAGTGGAGACCAGTGAAAACTTTAGCTCTATCATCCCTTTACTCCATTCCAAGGGAAGCATTGGCGCTCGG
Organism: Cryomorphaceae bacterium; assembly: GCA_003445735.1. GTDB lineage: Bacteria > Bacteroidota > Bacteroidia > Flavobacteriales > Schleiferiaceae > UBA10364. The sequence goes on along the minus strand of DMCR01000172.1, from coordinate 15,830 downwards.
ATTCCAGGTAAAGGATTGGGTGAACTTTGTTGGGAAGGTAGTGATTACCGCAGCGCGGAACTTTTTGATGTGCAACGCGAACATCCCCCAATGTCTGGGGACACTGTATATAGCTTTACTCGGGCTAGTGTTGCTCCACCAGTGGTAGCAGGTTTAGTAGAAAGTGCTACGCAAAATCCCGAAGACCTCACCTGGATTGCTAAGGTGAACTTGAGTCATGACTTTGCAAATATGACTTGGGTTTATGTGTGTAGACTGCACCAGCAAGAATCCCTAGACTCACTAAACCATCCAACGTTATGAATTCATTGAGACTCTTGTTGGCCTCCATCGGCGTAGTGCTTTTTCAGTGGGCGTTCTTGCAAGGATTGCCTCTGAGTCAATACGGCAACCCTTATATATACATTTGGGTACTGATGTTATTACCTCAACCCATGAGCCGCCAACGCCAATTCCTTATTGCCTTCCTTTTAGGCAGTATTATGGATAGCTTCGAACAGAGTGGTGGTGCTCACAGTCTAGCTTGTCTCATGCTCATTTTGGCAAAACCTTCTCTAGAAAATGCCCTTCTTGGTTTTAGAAAACCTGAAGAAGATGAGGGATTAGCCTCCCTGCCATTGGGTGCATTCTTAACTACTGCCGGAATACTGGTGGTTTTGCACCATCTGTTTCTCTTTATCATGGAGAATTATGGCCTGCAGCATTTGGATACTGTGCTCATTCGCACCTTGGTCTCCTCCCTTATTACCCTGCTCCTACTCGTCATACTTCACGGCTTAACCGCGAGACGATATGCGAAAAAATAATGTCTTCTACCTTGGATTAATCCTGATTTTGTTGGTCTTCTTGGTCCGATTATTCCAAGTACAAATCCTTAATGACGATTATGCCGCGCGAGCTGAGCGTAATGCCACTGCTGCCGAGAAACTCTACGCTCCAAGAGGCTATATTTATGACCGCAATGGGAAGTTGATGGTCGGGAACTCGCCCGCCTACGATTTGATGGTCAGTCCATATTTGATAGAAGAATTGGACACATTTGCACTATCCAATCTTCTGGGACTTGAGGTCGCAGAAATCAAAGAGCGCCTGCTTGCAGCCAAGCGCTATAGCCATTTCCGCAGCAGTATGTTCATGAAAATGCTTTCCAAGAAGGAATACACTAAAATCAATAGCGAGCTCAAAAGGTTCGCCGGTTTCCACGTGCAAAAACGCATACTTCGCTATTACCCGAAAAAGGGCGGCGCCAACGTTGTCGGCTTCATCGGCGAGGTGAATACAGATTACATCCGATCCTATCCAGAATACAGCATGGGAGATTTGGTCGGTAAAAGCGGCATCGACAAGAGCTATGAGGAGGCCTTGAAGGGCACACAAGGCAAACGATTTTATACTGTGGACCACCGCAATAGAAAATTGGGCAACTGGAAAGATGGCGCCTTTGACGAACTCCCAACTCCTGGCGTCGACCTAGTCAGCAGCATCGACCTTGACCTGCAGCTCTATGGAGAAAACCTAATGCATGGCAAGCGCGGCTCCATCGTTGCCATCGAGCCAGAGAGCGGTGAGATTTTGGCTATGATTACCTCACCTAACTATGATCCCAACGATCTCGTAGGGCGCATTCGTAGTCAAAACTACACGGCCCTTTATTACGACTCCATCAACAAACCATTGTTTGATCGAGGAATCTTGGCAGAATACCCTCCCGGCTCTCCCTTCAAACTTATCGGGGCCTTGGTAGGCCTGCAAGAAGGCGTAATTACTCCCCGCACAACCATGACCTGCTACGATGGCTTTCACTATGACGAACTCCATGTGACCTGCCACTGTAAAGGAGGATCGCTGGATTTAAAAAAGGCCATTTCGGAAAGCTGTAACAACTACTTCTGTTCTGTCTACCAACGCACCGTAGATAAAGGCGGTAATTCCCGAGAAGGACTTGAGCGCTGGAGCGAGCATGTGAAAAGCTTTGGATTAGGAAAATTCTTGGGAAATGACCTACCTACAGGTCGTCGCGGTAATATCCCTGATACCGCCTATTACGATAGATTCCTTGGCTATAAAGGTTGGAAAGGTGTAACCTCCGTGAGCAATGGTATAGGGCAAGGAGAATTAGTCGCGACCCCCATTCAAATGGCCAACATGGTTGCCGCCATTGCCAATCGCGGATATTACTACACCCCGCATATCATCAAGCGTATTGGCGATGAAAGATCCATAGATAGCAACTTCAACGTTCGTCGCCACACCACGGTTGATTCAATTCACTTCCCAGTAGTTATAGACGGGATGTTTGAAGTATTCGAATATGGAACCGCAAGAGGCGCACGCATACCTCATATTACACAATGTGGTAAGACGGGAACAGCTCAAAATCCACACGGACAGGACCACAGTATTTTCGTGAGCTTTGCGCCGAAGGAAAATCCTAAGATCGCACTAGCGGTCATCATCGAAAATGGATATTGGGGATCGCGTTGGGCTGCACCTATTGCAAGTCTAATAACAGAAAAGTACCTCACTGATACCATTACGCGTCCTACCCTCGAACTTCGCATGATTGAAGGAAATCTTCATGACGAGTACAAGGCGCAACACAAAGCCATTTATGGCGAAGACTCCACCTACATTCCAAATTTCTAATGGCAAGAACACGAAGTCGAAATAGAATTAAAGTGGATTGGGTCGTCGTACTAACCTATGCAGTACTGGTCTTTTGGGGGTGGATCTCCATCTACGCTGCCGTTTTCAACGAGGAGGCTGGAAACATTGTTAATCTCACACAGGAATATGGGAAGCAAGGCATGTTTATAGCCACAAGTTTAGCGATTATTGCGGCTATTTTGGTGTCCAATTATCGCCTGTGGACAAACTTCGCCCCCCTATGGTATGCACTGACCATACTATTACTCATCGGAGTACTACTCGTTGGGAAAAAAATAGGCGGTGCCCAAAGTTGGTATGGCATAGGTGGATTTAGCTTGCAGCCCTCGGAATTGGCCAAGTTTGCTACTGCCCTCATGATGGGTTACTATCTTGCCTTACCGCGTACTAACATAAAGAGCTGGCCCAATAGATTGATCGCTGCTTCAATCTTTATCCTCCCTGCTCTGATCATTAGCTTGCAACCCGATATCGGTTCTAGCTTAGTCTTCATAAGCCTTATCCTCGTACTCTATCGCGAAGGCATGCCCGGTTATTACATCGGCATCGCCCTGGCCGGAGTCGCCCTGAGCATTATAGGACTCATGTTCCCGTTGAAGTGGACCCTCCTCACCCTCGCAGGGCTATCGGTTCTGACCTTGCTGATCCTGCCCAAGAAACGTTTATATTTTCTGCTAAATGGCCTCGCCCTTGCTTTTGCCTCTACTACTGTTTTTGCGGTGGCCCAAGTCATGGAGAACATCCTTGCCCCCCACCAGCAAGTGCGCATTCGCGTGCTATTGGGCCTCGAAAATGACCCTAGTGGTGCCGGCTATAACACCTTACAGAGTCTCATTGCTATCGGCTCCGGCGGGTGGACTGGTAAGGGTTTTTTAGGCGGTACTCAAACCAAACTTAACTTTGTCCCTGCTCAAAGTACAGATTACATCTTTTGTACCATTGGGGAAGAATGGGGCTTCTTGGGCGCCACGCTATTAATGGGGCTCTTCGCGCTACTTATTGGGCGTATCATTTGGCTAGCCGATAAACAGAAAGACACTTTCTCGAGAGTCTATGGATACGCCGTTGCGGTGATGTTGTTTACCCACTGGATCATCAATATCGGAATGACTATAGGTCTAGTTCCGACAATCGGTATCCCATTGCCTTTCTTTAGTTACGGCGGATCTTCCTTATGGGGCTTCACGATCTTATTGTTCATCTTCGTCAAGCTTGACGCCGAGAGGTGGAACCGACTTTAATAGCATAAAATAACCCCCTACTTCCAGTCGCAGGGGGTTATTAAAGATCTAAATTTTTCCTCTACCTAGATTAAAACATCAAGTAGCGTTGATCATCAATCTTAGTTTTATCTTGCAGCGCTTTGTACGCTTGAACATTTACAAGAGAGCGCAAACTACGCTGAGTGTTTTGAGCCATGTTCGTGTAATCAATGACTGGTGCAGGCTGAGCAGCTGAAGTCACTGCGACGAACATGCCATTATTTCCAGCAAGGGTTGAACTAAGTACACCTGGCTCCAAGCCACAAATCATACCTACTACCTCAGCCTCATTACCAATTCCTGCGATGTTCGAAGTGTTGATACGGAAGCTCAAGCTACGTACTTCTTTACCCAAGGCATCTGATACTTCTTGGATCGTTGTTGCATTAGCTAATGCCGCCTCAATCTGCTCCTCGATGATATCTTTCTTCGCCTCCTTCTTAGCGCCTTCCATACACTGGTCAGCCACCTGCTCGTAAGAAGCGGTACCTTCTTCAAGAATATCAGTTAGGATGACTACGACATATCCTTTACCGTCATTTTCCAACAAACCGATATTACCTAATTCACGCTCTTCGTCCCAAGCCCAACGAACTACGCGACGACTTTGACCCAAACCAGGAATCACTTCTTCCATACGGGCGAGGTTACGTGCTGGACGCAAGAAGTGATTGCGTTCTGTAGCCAAGGCGCGGTAATCATCTGCTGATTGTGCATCCGCTGCATAAGAGGATGCTGCAGCATATATGGTCTGAATAGTTTCGTCAGACGGCAAGATATTACGAGTGATTTGACCCACTTTGTATGCTTCTGTATCGCCTTTTTGATCAATGATTTCGATAATATGGAAACCGAACTGGGTAGGAACTAAACCCAGCTTACCTTCTTTTTGGAAGAAACAGAAATTTTCGAAGTTCTTAGCCATCATACCACGCTTGAAGTAGCCGAGACTACCACCCTTACCCTTTGCAACAACGTCAGAAGAGAACTCTTCGCTAATGCTTTCAAAGGCACCGCGGTTACTTTCTAGGTATTCGAACAAGCTATCTGCAATTGCCTGAGCTTCCATTGGTGAACGAGTCACACTCTCGTCTGAACGAGTAGCCCCCGCGAATGGAATCAAGATATGACGAGCTTCTACTGAATCTGGAATGACTGTCTTATCGACTAACTTTAATACTGAATATGCTGAACCTAGATCGATAGGCCCTTTTTGGTAACCTATATCCTGACCTGAAATCAAGGAATCAAGACCTGTACCTACAAGCTCCATCTCTGTGAAGTATTCTGATACAAAACGGTCGTCGCTGTGTAGATTCACAAAGACGCTATCGTCCTCTACGCTAAACCATTCCAGTGCGAGGCCAGCGATCTCTGCCTTGACGGCATCGCGATCCGCATCTGAAGGCACCATCTGGAAGTTGATGTATTCGATATTGCGGCCCTCTTTCTGAGTAAACTGATCTTTATTCTCCTTGTAATATGCTTTGGCATCTGCTTCTATTACCTCGATTTCATCTTCGTTTACGTCGATGTACGGAACATATACATATTGCGCTGGGTGCTGTGCATCACCGCGCAAGGTTTGAACTTCCGCCAATCCTGTTGGCATGAACAATGCTTTTTCAATGGCATTGTTGAACTTGAAGTTTTTCGCTTGGTTGCTGACCGCATTTTCGAAGGCCAACCACTGCACCCACATTTCTGTCATTTGCTCGTTCGCATCTTTGTTAGCACGCACCTGGCTTAGGTAGCTGTTGAACATGTTGCGGTCGAACTGACCTCGATCGTTCAAAAAGTTTTGACGCACATTAGCATTGCTCATGATATCTAGAGCAATTTCCTCTGAGCTTACAGACATTCCTGCTGCTTCTAGCTCCGCCGCAAGAACTTCATCCGTGACGATGGCGTTCCAAACGAAGTTCGCCAGCTGAACTCTGCTTGTGTTTGCATATTGTTCTGGATTCCCAGCGCGTAGTTCTTCCATTTTCTGGCTGAGTTCCAAACGTGTTACATCACGTCCATTGATAGAACCCACTACGTTCGGGTCACCGAAGAGTTTCGATCCGCCAGAGCGGAATAAATCACCAAGTACAAAGGCCATCAGTGCGACAAACACGATGACTATCAATAATCCTGAGCGCTGTCTAATGCGTTCGATTGTTGCCATGTTTCTCCAATTAAATGAATGAGTCTGCGAATATAAGCAATGGGGGGCATTAATTCGCCCTCACAAGTACCTCTTCGAGCCGATTAGATTTGGTTTTTTGAACCACGAACAAAAATTGGTCAGTTCTAATCACTGTTCCTTTCTCTGGAATACTCTCATAAAGATCGAGCAAGTATCCGCCAAGCGTGTTGTAATTTTCACTTTCCGGGAGGTCTAAATCCCATTTTTCATTGAGATCAGATAGTTCTAATCTGGCAGAGAACAGCCATTCACCATCGGCCAATTTCTTTTCGAGCAAAGCATCGCTATCGTGCTCATCCTCAATCTCACCAAAAATCTCTTCGATGACATCTTCTAGGGTAATCATCCCGCTCGTACCTCCGTGTTCGTCAAGGACGATAGAAATATTCCGCTTTTCTCTTGTGAAAAGATTGAGGATCTCGTCAGCCGTCATGCTTTCTGGAATGAAACTCAACGGGCGCAGTACGCGTTGGATATTTTCAGGCTTTTTAAAGAGCTCAAAAGCATGCACATACCCAATAATCTTATCGATATTTTCCTCGTAGACAAGAAGCTTGCTGTATCCACTTTGGATAAAGATCTCACGAACCTTTTCCGGAGTGGTTTGAACTTCCACTCCCTCGATTTCAGTTCTAGGAATCATGAATTCTCGCGCCTTGGTTTCTGGGAACTCCAGGGCGTTTTTAAAGATTTCTAATTCAGGATCTACCTCAGATTCACCTTCGACATTGTTAGAGACGCGTTCGCGAACAAAATGATCGAGTTCCACACGTCCAAAGGCATTATTTTCCTCTGCCAATTCCAGCCTGAATACATATTGCAAAAAGAATTGGCTAATGCCCAACATAAGCGCGCTAGGGATACGAAGAACCCAATACAAAACGAAGGCGGGAATGCTCAACCAGCTCATCAATCCTTCGGCATTTTGACGGAATACTGCTTTGGGCAAAAACTCGGCAAGTACTAGAATGACAACCGTTGAAATGGAAGTTTCTATCAAAAGGATGAGGTATTCCCAAGCCCCCCAGCTTGTAAACACGGGCTCCATGAATCGGTGCATGTAATTTCCGTACAATACCAAGGCGACATTATTTCCGACCAATATAGCCGCAATAAATGGAGCAGGGCGGTCCACCAAATACCCCAATGATTTGTACGCCAAACGTCCTTTTTGTCGCTCCAGTTCCACGTGGAGTTTATTAATGCTTAAATAGGCCATTTCCAACCCCGAGAACAGCGCAGAAAAGAAAATAGCTAAAAGTATGGGAACGAATATTTCCACTAGTCTTTGTTCATTGCTTTAATGCGTGATCGGCGGCGCAAGAAATACATAAAAATGGCTACGCCTAGGAAGAGGCTAAATTGAATGCTGCGCGTCATATTCGATTGTTCCCAAGCAAAATACACTTCTACGGCGCTCACTGCTGCCACTCCTAGCCACAATACTTCTACAATTCGTAGAGCTCTATTCATCGTTAATGGTAATTTCTCCTTGTACCTTAAAGATACGATAGGTATTGAATTCTTGGTCTGCCTCAAATCCTTTGCCAGTAATCAACTGACCGTCAGTTCGAATTTGCACCTTGGCGTCGCTGTACAAGCGCTCCTCTTTTTTGTTCCAGTACAAGCGCTCGGTCTTCATACGCTCGCCCTTGCCGTTGGTCAATACTACGTTTCCTCCAATGGCCCAAAGTTCATCGTCTTTGAGTTGACGCGCAGTATCGGCCTCAAGTACTGTGGAAGTGAGGGTTTTACCGTTATAAAATTGGACCCGGATACGGTCTCCAAAGAACACATACGCGGGATCCTGATTACCATAATCCTGAACCAAACCAGCATGAATCTCGAGCATTTTCTGTCCAGAATCGCTGTAGATAATGGTCGCACCAATCTGTTCGTTCAAAGGGTAATTTCGCGGTGAATCGCTGACTTGTTGTACTTCCTTCACATCATTCCGGCATGCTCCTAGAAGTAGGATGGCGGTGCTTAAAAAGAAGAATCTTGTGCGGTTCATGTGACTAATTTCGTAAAAAAGAAAATCCCTCGAGCATCTGGCCCGAGGGATTCTTTAGTTATTCGCGGGAGTTTCTTAGAAGAACTTGACCGTTACAGTTTCGTTCACCCAACAGCCGATGCGCACTTGGTCACCTTCTTTGTAACCCAACTGGAAAGCAACACCTTTATCCGGTACCGCTTGAGAGTAAGCACTTATCAACTTCGTCGCTTTGTCTGCAACTTCTGGGTCGATGCTACGTGCGTAGCTCAACTTATTAATGGCCGACCAGTATACTGCGTTTTTCTCGACGGCATTACTACCACAATCACCCGCTGCCTCCGCGTAAATAGTTGCTAGATATAAGTATGGGTTACCCCAGTTTTTACGCAACTGACCTGCAGCTAAACAATTGCTCTTCGCAGAGCCTGAAAGACCCATTTTGTTATTAACATATGCTAAGCCCATGTAGTCATTGGCCTTACGACGCAAATCATCCTCTTGCTCAATGGCTTCGAGATAGTATTTTTTAGCCATCGCCCAATCCTCTTTCATAACATCTAACTTCGCCATTTTTCTAGCAGCCAATGCACTTGGCTCGACATCATATAAGGTTTCGGCGATCTTAATGAATACTGGTAAATCTATACAAGAAGTCATCTCACCGTTGTCGTCCATGCGCTCTTTCTGCAACATGTTACCCGCACGCTTCAACCACTCTATATCGTCTTTATTCGTTGCAAACGACTCTTCGTTGTAGATGCGACCCAACTTATCACAAGTCAATAGCGGACTCAAGATTTTTTCGATGTTGCGCTGAACAGCTTCAATGTTGCGAAGACGAATTTCATTGTTTGAGATTTTGCGCTTATCTATCAGAGTATACCCTTCCTCGTCCAACTGATACTTGGTTTTCAACTCTTCAGCCTTGTCCAATATTGCCACAAGATCAGCTGTTGCATCGTCCATTACTGGCTGCACTAATGGTGGCAACTTCGCCGCCTTCTTCATTCTTTTCTTTGAAGAATTGTTATATGCATCTGTAGAATCGTATACTGCCATCGCCGCTGCAAATTCAGCTTGAGCTGCTTGAGCATATGGAGTTACACTATCTGCATAAGCAATCCAACCCACCACAGAATCGGCTTTCAAACCAAGGTTATAGTTCTCAACGTTGAAAGTATTGAAGTTGTATTCCAGCGCTACTAATGCGCTGTTGTACACCTCAAATAGACGCTCAACGTCCTTATTCTTGTTGAATTCCTTAACATTCGCTTGGAAGTAGCGATCAATATGCGCCACCGACATATTATCTCCTAATAAGCTTTTCGCTTCTTCAAACATTAACACTGCCTTAGATACGCTATCTGCATCTTTCTTGTAGTAATTGTAAAAGTAGTAGGCCTTTGAAGAAAGTGCGTTGGCTTTTTCTTGAGGGAAATGAACAGCGAAGGAATCGAACATACTCAACAGCTCCTGGATATAGCCATTTTTTGAAGCTTCATCCGAAGCAGATTTAATAATCGCTTCAAGGATGTTATCACCGTAAGTGTAGATACGAATGTTTGCCGCGGGACAAGTTTCGTACAATGCCTTCCATGAATCGTAAGCATCCACGTAGTTCTTTCCTTGGTAGTAAGAACCCATGATGTTGTAATTCTCATAACATGATACAGAATCAGCCATGGAGTTACCCCATTTAGATTCTTGAGCCGTCAATGTCGCTGCCATAAAAGCAATTCCCAAAGTAAAGAGGATTCGTTTCATAATCATCTTATTTTATCTATATCTAAATTTCTGGAACCATTTGTCATTCAACGTGATTCCAAAGTTAACGTTCCAATAATCTTCTTTAAGGTGGCTATCGACACCGTCCCAACGTTGCCCTAGTCCCATACTTAAATTCAAAAAGCTTGCCTTTTGTTCACCCGGCGCTAATGACCGATAGATAATAGGCATGCTCACTCCGAAGTTTACTTCTCGAGTGGTGTAACTCTGCTCGTCCCAGTGGTATTGACCTATTTCTCGTGAAGCACCGAAGCGGTAACGCGAAATGGCGAATACATTCGAGGTGCGTTTTAGCGCTGAGAACAAATAGGTCGGAACGAACACCAAGCCAGCGCTCGCACGTTCGCTAAAGCTGAATTGTGTTTGCGGAGCTACTCCCCCTGTTGGAGCGAATCCGCGGAATTCTTGCCAATTCGTCACGCGATAATCCATTACAAAATCCCAAGCATTGACCGGGATACCTTCTACCTTCTTGCTCAACCCGAAACCAATGCCATAAAAAGACGGTAAGATCATCGAACCACCGCTGGCCAAGTTGTAGTACAATGTATCGACGGGCGTTTCCATAATACCGCTATTGATAAAGGTATATTGAGTCGTAATCTCGCGAGCGTTCATCTCACCGCCTAAACCGTAAACGGCCCCGGCAGCAACACGGTAATTCTTGATATCTCTCTGCAGCTGCATACCAGCATCGAAAGTGAAATCACTAATTCCATGTTTGGTAGTCTTGCTCACCGATAAGTAACTGTTATCTGCAATGATGGTCTTGTTGCTCGAAACTTCCTCTCCAAAAATGTATTTAGCATTTCCACCGATGCTGAACCATGGCAAAGGCTGTATTGCAAGGCCCAGGGTGAACTGATCGTAACCGCCAGAACCTAGAGAACGATATTCGTACAAACCGAAGTCATCTGAGCTATCTGCAACACTCACATTATATCCTTTGGCAGCATAAGGCGCCAAAGAAAAAGCTCCAGCGATCCAGTCTGCAAACTTGAACCCAAAACCGAAGTAATCGAAGTAGGTATTAAAGTTTGTCTGATCAATACCTTCCGACGGGATTTGATGACGGAAAGAGCGATGTGCACCACTCATCTCCAAGGTGGTGTATTCCATGTTGGCGTAACCAGCGGGATTTAAAATATTAATGGTAAATCTGTCTGAATATGCAATACCCGTACCCCCTATTCCTAAGTAGGCTGGGCTGATTCCGAAAGTGGTCTCACCAATACCTTGAATGCTCAATGGACTGACAGAGTTCGTTTGAGCTGTGACCAATTGGCTGAAAGCGATAGTACAAACAATGCCTAACTGTAGAAACGCAGACTTAACTAAGTCCTTGATTCTTAAAATATTCGTGAATGCGTTTAAGGGCATGTAGTTCATAATTCGAGGGTGCAAATATGTGCTTTTTTAAGTGGTTTCGCAAAGCATTTCTATCCCCACCGCAAATGACCACTGTA
>DMCR01000172.1:828-4077 GCA_003445735.1 Cryomorphaceae bacterium | reverse complement strand
TGCAACATTCACGCCAGCCTGTAGGCTTCCTTCCGTACTTGTCCCTAAAATAGGCGCTTCAGGATTCCCTTTCACCAAGGGCAAATCACTCGTATAGTCTTTCATAGCACGGAATCGCATCTGTAATCCTGGGCTAATCGCACCTCCTTTGAAGGCACCATCTTTAACAATATTATAAGTAATGCAGGTCCCCATAGTGATCACCAAAAGGTCCTGCTGGAACTCTAGCCAGGTCGCGTTCGCGAGGAGAAGTCTATCCAAACCCAAAGTCTGGGGGGTATCGTAATGCATTTCAAGGGGCCAATTCGACGCTCTATTAATACGCTTTACCTTTTTAGGCATGGACCCCGGCCAATGGCCGCTGCAACTTGCTAAAGCCTCGACTTCACTTGAGACGGAAAGCCATCGATTGAGGCCTGCTACAAATTCATCCACGTGTGTATCTGCCGGTAGGAGCAACACTTCTTCCGACTCGCCTTGCCTGAAAAAAGCAGCCTTAAGCATAGTATTTCCTATGTCAATCGCTATAAACACCTTGCAAAAATGAGCTTAATTCCTCAGTCCACATCGCTTTTAAGACAGAATCTCTTGAAGTACAAGGAATTAAGTTTTTATGATTCCTATTTCCTCATTTCAAATGTGGGTGTATATTTGCCGGCCTATTGGTGATGTAGCTCAGTTGGTAGAGCAATGGATTGAAAATCCATGTGTCGGCGGTTCGATTCCGTCCATCACCACCCAAAAGCCCTTTGGTTCGCCAGGGGCTTTTTTGTTAATAATAGTAGTCAACATGGCGTTTAACGAAAAAAGAAAACTACTAGATTAGGTAATCTAACCTAATCAAACAGTTTGAGAAAGTGCATCCGTTAAAAAAAGACGAATACCGCATTGTAAATAGGATAAAATTCGAGATGAAAAATGTTCTCGAACATGTTCTGCTTACCTCAGAGAGTGATGGCCGTATTAATCAAGAAGAAGTAGAGCGTCGTTTAAATATTCTTCGAGAATATGCTCAAGAACTAGCTCACGTTCAAAACGCCATCGATAGCGAGATTGAGAAACACACCTCTTAATTTGTTAACCTCCCTTCGAAAGAACATTCTCGTATATTTGATGTTATAACATCAAAATTCAATGCGTCAACATGAATAAAGTACTCCACCCTGCCCAATCACGTGGTTTCGCTGACCACGGATGGCTTCAAAGCTTTCACAGTTTCAGCTTCGCGAATTATTACAATCCTCAAAAAATGCACTTCGGTGTATTGCGTGTATTGAATGACGATGAAATTGCGCCGAGTATGGGCTTTGGCACGCACCCGCATGACAATATGGAAATCATTTCAATACCACTTTCTGGTGAGTTAAAACATAAGGACAGTATGGGAAATGAGGCCGTTATAAAAACAGGTGAGATTCAGGTAATGAGCGCCGGGACTGGCATTCAGCACAGTGAGTTCAACGCCAGTACCTCGGATCCGGTGAAATTGTTGCAGATTTGGCTTTTCCCAAACAAGAAAAATGTCACCCCGCGCTACGACCAGATTCAGTTGCCAGATTTGGCCAAGCACAATGAGCTGCATCAAGTATTGAGTCCTCATGCGGAAGATGCAGGAGTTTGGATTCACCAGAATGCTTGGTTTCATATGGGGACCTTCGATGCCGGAACCACTCAATCTTACTCACTGAACGATTCACGCAATGGCCTTTACTTATTCATTATTGAAGGTAGTATTCAAATTGAAGGAGAAACACTTGGAGCACGAGATTCTATAGGGCTTTCAGACTTAAATGAGATTTCTTTCACTTCTGTGAGGGCAAGTACCCGAGTATTGCTCATGGAAGTACCCATGCATCTTTCATAAGATTTGAGTAAATGAAACAAATTGGTCCACAGAGGGTTATCTTTGCAAGTACAAATCCGCCGACATGAACGATCCCATCAAAGGTTTCTCAAAACTCAGTAAAGTAGCTAAGTTAGAATGGCTGGTCAATAACAACTTTGATCAACCAGATGAAGCACGTGAAACTTTCACCGCGTATTGGCATGCCGATGCTGCATTGCAGCAGCGTCATGACGAATTCATCGAAAACACTATTAGCAACTATTACATGCCCTATGGTGTGGCACCAAACTTTAAGATAGACGGGGAATTGTACACCATCCCCATGGCTATTGAAGAAAGTTCAGTAGTAGCAGCAGCAGCAAAGAGCGCTGGCTTTTGGATGGACCGCGGCGGTTTTACGACAGAGGTACTGAGTACTGAAAAAATCGGCCACGTACACTTCATGTACGAAGGCGATGCCACGCCATTATTCGAAGATTTCGACGCCTTAGAAAAGGAATTGAGAGCGGCTACCGCAGAACTGGTAGCGAATATGGAGGCACGCGGCGGAGGTATTAGCCAAATTACTTTGGTCGATGCCACCGACAGATTAGAAGGCTACTACGAGCTCGAAGTAACCTTCGAAACCTGCGATTCCATGGGCGCGAACTTCATTAACTCGAACCTCGAGGAAATGGCCAAGTCCCTCGAGAAATTTGCAGCACATCACTCTAAACTTTCAGCGGACAAGCTTGAAGTAGTGATGCGCATCTTGAGTAACTATACACCGAAGTGCTTGGTAAGAGCCTCCGTGAGCTGTCCCGTTGAGGAATTAGCCAGCGAAGGAGTGAGCGCAGAAGAATTCGCGCGTAAATTCAAACGCGCCGTAGATATTGCCAATGCCGAACCATACAGAGCCACCACCCACAACAAGGGAATTATGAACGGTATCGATGCGGTAATCATTGCCACAGGTAATGACTTCCGTGCCGTGGAGGCTGCTTGTCACACCCATGCAAGCCGCAGCGGATCGTACAAAAGCTTGACTGACTGTAGTGTGGAAAACGGTACATTCACTTTCTGGATTGAGATTCCTTTGGCCCTTGGGGTTGTGGGAGGATTGACCAAGTTGCACCCTCTTGTAGTGCGCTCATTGGAAATGCTTGGCAAGCCAAATGCTGAAGAATTAATGGGCATCGTTGCCGTGAGCGGTCTAGCACAAAATTTCGCAGCTCTTCGCGCACTCGTAACAACCGGGATTCAAAAAGGGCACATGAAGATGCACCTGATGAACATCTTGACCCAGTTAGAGGCAACGCCCGAAGAAAAAATTCAGGTGGCCAATTACTTTAAAGATAAGGTCCCGCACCACCGCGAAGTAGTCAATTACTTTTGTGAACTGCGAGGCGTCCCTATTCCTAAAG
>DMCR01000172.1:0-448 GCA_003445735.1 Cryomorphaceae bacterium | reverse complement strand
GGCGAATATGCAATCACGCAAAGTGCGCAAGGGATTGCGATGCCAACTTCCTTCGGGCAACACCTCAGCTTGGAATCTCATCAGGGCTCTGAACACGTGCATTGGGAGGCCTTGGATCACGAAAATCAATTATGGTTCACCGCAAGTTTTAACCGTGAAGGCCGCGTGCTGCACTCCTCTTCAGAGGCTATAGCCCAAAAACTTTTAGCTTTTTTAGCGCCCGTACTTCATTCCAAAGCTTGGAACGCTTCCGTGCGGATACAGACCAAGGTTGATTTCCCAAGACTTTGGGGTCTAGGTACCTCTTCGACTCTATGTGCACTCCTCGCTCAGTGGGCTGAGATCGATGTCTTATCCTACCGAGATCTCCACGGCGGCAGTGGCTATGATTTGGCTTGTTCGCAGGCTAGCGGAGCGATTTCCTATACGCTCATAGATGGGGAGCCGG
>DMCR01000023.1 GCA_003445735.1 Cryomorphaceae bacterium | reverse complement strand
AAGACCCCATGATGTTCCCGTATCGAACATCAGGAAACAAACCATCGCAAATCTTGTTTCTTACGCCGGTTATGCCTCTAAATGGTTGAATGGCATGTATGCAGAAGCGACGCCTGCCGAACTCAATCAAATCCAGAACCTTCCCTTTGTCGCGAAAGTCCAGCCCGTCACTGGCGGCACCGTCACGCATGGATTTTATGGCTATGCGGAGTCTCAAAATGGTCAAATAAACATTGGGGCCATACACGCATACCAAGACAATGGATACGACACAGAAATAGCCCGCGGCGAAGGTATGCTCATAGCTGTTTTAGATGCGGGATTTGTTGGGGCCAATTCCGTCAACATCAACGACAACCTAAACATCCTCACCACGAGAAACTTCGTAGAGGGAGGCACACATGTCTACCAAGGTTCCTCTCACGGATTCAGTGTACTTTCTACAATGGCCACATTCCAACCAGATGTCTACGTAGGAACTGCCCCAGAATCTTCTTATGCCTTGATCAAAACCGAAAAAGAGCTGAGTGAAACACCAGAGGAAATGTTCCACTGGATCGCCGGTGCTGAATTTGCCGATTCCATTGGCGCAGATATCATCAACAGCTCTTTGGGCTATAGCACCTTTGACGATCCGGCCGACGATTACTCCGTTGACGACCTCGACGGTCGCACCAGCATTATCTCCTTAGGTGCCCTAGCTGCGGCTCGTACAGGAATGCTTGTAGTGACCAGTGCTGGAAACGCTGGAGGTAGTGCTTGGGACAAGATTACCTTTCCGGCAGATGCAGATAGCATTCTCACTGTAGGAAGTGTGAATCAATACAGCATGGCAAGTACTTTCAGTTCTAGGGGATATACCGTAGATGGCCGTGTTAAACCAAATGTCTGCGCTAGAGGTGAAGGAGCCACTGTATTTCGTCCCGATGGCCAAATAGCGTGGGCAAATGGCACTAGTTTCAGTTCGCCCATCATGGCAGGAGCAGCGGCTTGTCTCTGGCAGACCCAACCCAATGCGACGGCCCAACAGATTATCAAAGCGCTCGAAACCAGTGCCTCACATTATTACAGTCACAACATCAGAATAGGATATGGAATTCCCAATCTCGGATTGGCAAAACGCAATCTAGCTGTGGTTGTAGGAGGGGAAATCCCCCATACATTGGTATATCCTAATCCCTTTGCGGATTACGTGGAACTCTTCCTGCCGGATGGTGAAGCTCTCGATATTGAGCTAGAATTATACGATTTGATGGATCGAAAGGTCGCAGAGGGTACCTTAGCAGGTAAACGATATCAAACGCTATGGAGCCCAGGAGATCATGTGCCGCCGGGAATGTACATTCTATATCTGAGGAGAGGTAATGAGTTTCAACGATTACGCGTGATCAAAACCATCTAATTCTCAACAAACTAAGTTGAGAGTTTAGTCGTTAAAGAAACCTCTTAGTACTAAGCGTAGGCCTGCCACGGCGAGGAATACTCCAGTGGCCATAATCACCAATGAAATGGCAGTCCAATACCAGTGTCCGCCCGTCCCTTTACCGATGAACAGCGCTGGGCCGATGAATATGAAAGGGAAGGACCAAGCCAGTCTAAACAACCCTGCAATGATTTTATCTTTATCACTTCTTCCCATTATTCCACGCTTCAACAGCAGCACGAACACTGCCATGAGTTAATAAGAGTTCCTTAGCTTCAGCCGGGTCAACGCACAAAGTCTCTACAATCATACGGGTACCGCGTTCTACGAGCTTGGCGTTACTGAGCTGCATGTCGACCATTTTATTGCCTCGAACACGTCCTAACTGAATCATTGCGGTCGTAGAAATCATATTCAAAACTAATTTCTGGGCTGTTCCCGCTTTCATTCTTGTAGATCCGGTGACAAACTCAGGTCCTACGACTACTTCTATAGGGTGTTCCGCGGCTTCAGCACATGCCGATCCCTCATTACATGTAATACAGGCCGTAAGCATACCAGCTGCTCGAGCTTCTTTCAATCCGCCAACGACATAAGGCGTGGATCCACTAGCTGCGATGCCGACCAATGTATCTTCCGAAGAAGGCATGTAGTTACTTAAATCGCGCCATGCCCCATGGAAATCATCTTCTGCATGCTCTACTGCTTTACGAATGGCGCTGTCGCCGCCCGCGATCAAGCCGATGACCAAATCATGCGGTACACCATAAGTAGGTGGACATTCACTCGCATCCAAAATACCCAGACGACCTGAGGTCCCAGCACCGATGTAAAACAACCTTCCACCGCGTTTCATCCTTGCCACTAAGGCCGCTACGAACGCTTCAATCGTTGAAATCTTTGCAGCGATGGCTTGGCTTATGGTCGCATCTTCAGCATTAATTCCTCGCAACACATCGCCAACGGACATACTTTCTAGATTGTTGTAATTCGAACTTTGCTCCGTGGTTTTCATGCGTTTCGTTTCAATCGGGCCATGTAAAATCCATCATTATAGGTGGAAGGCTCTACGCTTTGATCTTCAACCAATTCAAATGCAGGGTGCGATGCTAAAAAGCGCTGTACTTGGCGTTCATTTTCCTGCGGTAAAATACTACATGTAGCATATACCATGGTACCCTGTGGCTTAACCATAGTGGAGTAGGAGCTGATGATTTCTTGCTGTACACCTTCTAAACGTTCCAAGTGTTCCGGTTCCAACTTCCATTTAGTGTCCGGTTCACGCTTGATCACGCCTGTACCAGAGCACGGAACATCCAACAACAGATAATCCGCAGTGTCTTTCAAGCTTTCTAATACTCCCGGCTCTTCCCATGCCTTGGTCTCCACGATGTCCAAACCGCTTCGTTGTGTGCGCTTAAGCAGTTCCCCAAGCTTTCTGCCTTCCACATCCATGGCGATTAATCGACCCTGGTTGTTCATCAACATCCCTAGGTGCAATGTTTTTCCTCCGGCACCGGCACAAGCATCAATAACGGTCGAACCAGGCTGCGGTTGTAAATAAGGAGCAATGCTTTGCGATCCAGCATCTTGTACTTCAAACCATCCTTCTTGAAAGGAGGCGATGTGATTCAGCCGCGGACGTCCTTCAATGTAGTAGGCACCTTTGAATGTGGGGTGTTCATATAAGGTAATGCCATGATCCTCCAGAGAATCCGTGAGCTGTTCCACACTTGCTTTTAAGGTGTTTATACGCAGGTTAACAGTGTTTGGGATATTCATTGCCGCAGCGATTCGGGACCATTTCTCAGAGCCCAATTGTTCTTCTGCTATCGCCGAAAACCAAGGCGCATAGCTTTCTTTCGTGGCAACATTATCGATGGTCTTTAGGCGCTTCGCCACCTCT
>DMCR01000009.1 GCA_003445735.1 Cryomorphaceae bacterium | reverse complement strand
GGCTGTAGCTCGCGAATGAGGTGTATCGTGCCACGACGGCCCTTCACAAAAGGACGTGTTGTGCCTTGAGGAAAGGTGATGGTCCAACCCGATTCCATGGCTTTTTTGATGCTCGCAATATCCTTCGGATCTACACCACGACTTACATTCTTTCCAGCTTCACGCCAAGTACGCTTGATACTCACTGATCCTGCGTACTGCATTAGTTTGGGGAGTAAGCCTTTCTTCATAGTTTCCGCGGCAGCCACGAAGAACACGTTGAGTTTTGGACGGAACAAAGTGTAGAACGGCAAACGATTATACACACCGTTTTCAGCTGCGTTGAACACCTGGTACATAGCGCTCACATCGGCAAAATAAGTTTGGTGGTTCGAAACAAACAATACCCCTTGTGGCGGTAAATATTTCAACTTTTCAGCTCCGACAAGCTTGATAGAATTAATCCGAGTATAGCGGTACCAAGTAATCAAGCCGAACACGAAAATCACGATTCGTTTGATCAGTAGGTTGTAGCCGAAGCTATCTTGTTTAAAGGGGTTCAACATTTTTGTAATTCCTATGGAAGGGTGCAAATATAAGGCTATCTCAATAGCGCAACGAGCTCCGAAGTCATCATTGCAGTAGCGCCCCAAATAATTTCCCCATCCCAATGATAGGCGGGCACTACAAGCGTTCCGTAGGCCGTATTAATACATGTCTGCTGGACAAGGGAACCGTCGATTAATTTCGACAAGGGAATCGAAAAAACTCGGTCCACTTCTCGCAGATCGAGCTCCACTTTAGGCGATGAGGTTCCGAGGGTAATAAAAGGTTCGACATAGAAGTTGGAAGGCGGGATGTATAACCAGCTCATGGCGCGGAAAAATTCCTGCTCACTTGGCTTCAAATTGACCTCTTCTTCACATTCGCGGAAAGCTGCAGCCATCAAGTCCTTATCAACGTCTTCGAGTTCACCTCCAGGGAAGCTGATCTGTGCACTGTGCGTACCATCGTAAGCTGGACGCTTCATATAAAGTACTTCAACCTCTTGCGGACCTTGGAAAATGTGGATGATTACACCTGCCTTACGAGGCTTGAAAGAGGCAATATCTTCTAAGCTCACAGCATTACGGTAGGAAGGCATCATCTCTCGCTGGCCGGAGATTCCCGGCAGAGGTACATGCAATTTATCTTTCAGCGCTTCGAGGGTCATTGGTTAAAAATACGGCACATTCCAAGGTAATAGAGCTTACTCGGGATATCTTTGTTGTCTATCGAGATCTTAATTTCAATAAACAATGACTATTACCCAACTCAAATACATTGTGGCTGTAGACAACCATCGTCATTTCGCCAAAGCAGCAGAGGCTTGCTTTGTCACGCAGCCCACGTTGAGTATGCAATTGCAGAAGCTCGAAGAGGAATTGGACATCCTTATTTTTGATAGATCAAAACATCCGATTGTTCCTACTCCACTGGGAGCTAAAATTCTTGAGCAGGCGCGTTCAGTACTCTATGAAGCGCAAGTATTGGAACAAATGGCCAAAAAAATTGGAGGCAAATTCGAAGGCGAACTGAACCTCGCCGTCATCCCTACCGTGGCCCCATCCCTCTTGCCAAGGTTTATTCCCGAGTTCTCAAAAAAGTATCCGGATATCAAACTAAAGATTGAGGAACTCAAGACCGAGGACATGATCGAAGCCCTTAGACAAGACCGCATAGATGTAGGCATAGCTGCAACGCCCCTAAGCGAGAAAGGTATCGAGGAATTACCTCTGTACTATGAGCCTTTCATGGCTTTCGTACCTGAATATCATTCGATGATTAACGACGAATTCCTATTGGCTTCGGAGCTCAATGCAAATAACATGTTACTGCTGAATGAGGGGCACTGCTTTCGAAGCAGTGTTTTGAAGATTTGCCAAACAGAACTGCAGCAAGACCAACGCATCAATATGGAAAGCGGAAACTTCGACACCTTGGTTAAGCTCGCCCATCGCGGTTTAGGCATGACCTTACTCCCATACTTGAATACCTTGGATTTAGCGGCGAAGTACAAGAAGGGGATTAAACCCATTGCGGAACCAATACCTACCAGGGAAATCAGCATGCTGTATACGCGAACGCTACTCAAACAAGAATGGATCAAAGCCATGGCAGCCGTTATTCAGAGAACGTTGCCGGAGAAGTTGCTAGAGAAATCGGACCATATTATCAGCCCGTGATCCCTACGACCTGCAAAATGAGTACAATCAGTGCAATAGCTAATACGTTCATTACTATCCCGCGGTAAATCATGTATGAAATGGTCAATTTTCCCGTACTAAAGACAATGGCGTTGGGAGGAGTAGCCATCGGCAGCATGAATGCACAACTGGCGCCTAAAACTAAGGGTAAACTGAGAGCATCCATTGGTATACCAATGGCTAGACTGAGGCTAAGCAGCAGCGGCAAGAGGGCACTCACTAAGGCCATATTGCTTAATAATTCTGTGGCGAATACACCTATTATAGCGACGATGAGAAGCCAAACCCATTGAGGTAATTGGCCCATATTCTCTAACATTTTGCTCATCAATTCAAACCATTGACTTCCTTGCAAGGTTCCGGCTAGGGCCAAGCCTCCACCGAATAGAATCAAAATACCCCAAGGCAAATTTTTGGTATCCTCCCAATCCAGAATGTTGCCCTTGTTTCCGTCGCGAAGGGCAAACAACATCACGGCACTAGCCAATGCTATAGCAGTATCCGACCATTGAATCACAGAAATCCATTGCGCCAAGTATGGACGTAAAATCCACAAAGTTGCAGTGAAGGTAAAGACCACAGCTACGCGCTTTTGAACGGGTGTCAATCCTCCCAAGGAATTCCATTCTTGCGCAATCCATCGAGCCGTATTCTGCTCTTCCTCATCGCTCAATATGTCCTTCGGAAGGCCTCGCGTAATGATCCAAAAGGCAGTAATTCCAAGGATTACAGTGGCGGTTAATCCCACAGGAAGCCATTCCATAAATCCTATGGGACGGTCCAATTGTTCCGACATAAAGGCCGCAAAAATCATATTCGGCGGAGTACCAATGATCGTGGCCATACCCCCAATATTCGCGGCCCAAGCTACACTGAGGAGCACCGGTCTTGATAACTTAGATTGTTTCTCCTTGTGCAATACCCCGAGTACGCTCGTAGCAATCGGCAACATCATTATCGCCGTGGCTGTGTTCGAAATCCACATAGACATAAATCCCGTGGCCAACATGAATCCAGCTATTAAGCCCGCATCCTTAGTACCTGTTCGCTTTAAAATCCATAAGGCAATTCGGTAATGTAGGGAAGACTTCTCTAAGGCCAGGGCAAGGATAAACCCACCAAAGAACAAATAGACCAGCGGATGGGCATAATACCCTGCCAATTCCTTCGCCGCTCCCAGTTCCAATACAGGAAAAAGCAGCAACGGCAGTAGCGCAGTGACCCCAAGATGAACAGTTTCCGTTATCCACCATACCAGCATCCATGCCGCAATCCCCAATAGAACGAAATGGGATTGCCCTTGTCCAGCAAGGCTGATAAGAAGAGCGAGTATAGGGCCCAGCCAACGGATAATGGATGTAAATTTGGTCATCTAA
>DMCR01000030.1 GCA_003445735.1 Cryomorphaceae bacterium | reverse complement strand
CCCGGACTTTTCACAAGTCGCCTTTGACGAGCAATTCGTAAATTTTGAAGCCTTCGAGCAACAATTCGATGAGAACCGCCAATTCTTTACTGAAGGTATTAACCTTTTTAATAAAGCAGATCTTTTCTACAGCCGGCGCATCGGCGGTAATCCCAAAAACTTCACTAATGCAAACCTCGGAGACCTAAGTAATACCACACAGAGTTTTACGCGTATGCTTAATGCCACCAAGCTCACTGGCACAACAGATAACAACCTAAGTATGGGATTCCTTAACGCCATTACGGGGGCCAACTACCTCAGTGGTACGGATAGCTTGGGTAATGCAGTAAAAGTCCTCACTGAGCCGCTCACTAACTACAATGTCCTAGCCGTCGATCAGCGCTTCAAAGGCAATAGTTCGGTAGGCATGATTAATACTAATACGACTAGATTTAATCAAGAAGGAAATGCCCGTGATGCCAATGTAACTGCCCTTACAGCTAATTTGAATTTCTACAAGAACCGCTATTATTTCAATGGGGCTATGGGACGTTCTATGGTTTACGACACAGAGGATAATTATTCAGGAAACGCCTTGTATTGGGAGACAGGCAAGCAGGCCGGGGCGTGGCGTTGGGACCATGAAATGGTACTCATCAGCCCATCCTTTGATCCGAATGATTTAGGCTTTCAGCGGCGCGGTAATAAAGTTCACCAAAGTTTAGGACTCAGCTATCAAATATTGGAGCCGAACAATAGATACCTTAAATGCAGCAACGAATTACGCATACAATACAATCGTTTATACAATCCATCCACCTTCGAACGCATTCATGGAGAATATCAATTCTTTGGCTTGACTAAATCATTCTTAGCTTATGGTTACAAGCTAGAAGTACGTCCTAAGGAATTTGATTACTTCGACCCAAGGGTGTGGGGACGATATCGTATCAACCCCGCTTCCTTTTGGCACAACGCTTGGTTGAGCACAGATTTCCGAAAACCCCTCGCCTACGAATTGCGCGGGGGTCAATGGCGATGGGCTGATTGGGGTGCGCGCGGACACTATGGTGAGGTGGAATTAATTGGACGCATCAATGACCAATTAAACCTTCGCTTCGAAGTAGAAGCCGGATCACACCATCATGTTGGCTGGGCACAAACAATAAGCACAGATAGCATTGGGATGGCACTTAGACATCGCCGAAATGTTGAACAAACTCTCAAGGGTCAGTATCTATTTGGGCCGAATTCTTATCTGAGTCTCGACTTACGCCACAGCTGGAACCGCATCGAAAACGAGGCCACTTACCACCTGAACGAAAATGGCTCCCTATCCCCTTCTTCTAATTACTCAGATCCCAATTTGCGTATCAACTTCTTCAACATCGATTTGAAGTATGTATTGTGGTTCGCACCTGGCCGCGAAATCAACCTCCTGTACCGAACCTCCATTGCCAATTCTGATGATGCCACAGCCCTTGTATACATCCAAAATATGCAGAGCCTCACGGACCTGCCGGCGGACCAACTCATTAGCCTTCGTATTGTCTATTTCCTAGATTATGCACAAATGCGCAAATCCACTACCTTGCGCCGCAGATGATTGCCTTAGAAAACATACATAAGAGATTCGGACAAACGCACGTGCTGAAAGGCATCACCGCGTCCATTTCGCAAGGTGATTTTATCACCATTTCTGGGGCCTCCGGTGCCGGAAAGAGTACGCTGTTACACCTCATTGCAGGATTGGACCAATGCTCCGAAGGCAGTATCACTTTCGAAGGCACGGAAATCAGCACCTTATCCAAAACCGCCCGTAACCAATGGCGCAATCAACGCGTGGGTTTGGTCTTTCAGTTTCACAATCTCTTACCGGAACTCAATGCATTAGACAATGTCATGGTCCCCAGTTGGCTTGGGAAGCAGAAAAATGAGCAGGTAGAGGTCCGCGCTAAAGAACTCCTTGAACGCCTAGGTGTGGAACACCGTCTAAACCACTACCCTAGCGAGCTTTCTGGCGGAGAGCAACAGCGAGTGGCCATTGCAAGAGCATTAATGAATGCTCCCGATATATTGTTGGCCGATGAACCGACAGGAAATTTGGACAGTAGAAATGCCGAAGAGGTTCATGCCATTTTTAAAGAACTCCATGAAAAGTTTAGCCAAACAGTGGTGGTGGTGACACACAATAAAGAATTAGCCGCCTTAGGCAATACGCAATGGACCATGCGCGACGGTATGTTGGCCTACTAATGGATCACAAAGAATTAGCTTCTTTTCTCGTCGAGAAAGCGACCCAGTACGCTACCAAAAGTTTCATAGAAGACGACCCCATCCAAATTCCTCATCGATTTACTTCAAAGGAAGATATTGAAATCAGCGGTTTGTTCGGGGCAACACTGAGTTGGGGCAATAGAAAGACCATCATCGCGAAAAGCATGGAACTGATGGACCGAATGGACCAAGACCCTGGGAATTTCGTCAAGGAGGCCACCGCACGTGACCTCAAGGCCTTTGAAGGCTTCAAACATCGTACCTTCCAAGACATAGATGTACAGGGTATTGTGATGGGATTACAAGCGTTGTATGTTGAATATGGAAGTATTGGCCAATTCTTTGCTGCCCACCTCACCCCTCACAACCAAGACCTGGGGCCCGCCTTTCATGCCTTTAAGAAATTTCTATTGAGCAATGGCTTGCCCGCACGAGCTGCCAAGCATTTCGGTGATCCAGAAGGTGGAAGCGCCTGCAAGCGGATTGTGATGTACAGCCGCTGGATGGCACGTCCCAATACCGAGGGAATAGATTTCGGATTATGGAAAGATGTAAGTCCGAAACGTCTCTCTTTACCTCTAGATGTACACAGCGGACGAGTGGCTCGCAGTTTGGGGCTTATAGAGCGCAAACAAAACGATTGGAAGGCGGTGCAGGAATTGGACACACGAATTCGTGCCATCCTACCAAATGACCCGGCAAAACTGGACTATGCCCTCTTTGGTTTGGGGGTTTATGAAGGCTGGACTTAAAGAGCCATCAATCCTTCAATCTGTACTGCTTTTTCGTAACGTGCAATGATGCTATCGACATCCATCATCATTTCCTTCGCACTGACCGATACAAACTTCCCAGTTTTACTTTGGCGCAATTCTACTTGGGCGACAGTGCTATCAAAAAGTGCTTCGGTAGCTGCGATGGACTTAGCATCTGCAGGCACAATGAATTTAAACAGGTATAGGTTTGGCCAGGGACGTTCTTCCAGCTTTTCTCTGAGTCCTTTAAAAAGGTCTTGGCTCATGGGGTGTCTTAGTTTAAGGATAAAAGTACACTTTCTTCTACCAACGCCTCTGACTTTAAGAAATTCGAAGCTGCGACCAATTCCGGATGAAGATTACGATCATCACTGAGATAAGGCACGCGTTGGCGGAATTGGTCCAATAA
>DMCR01000056.1 GCA_003445735.1 Cryomorphaceae bacterium | reverse complement strand
TGCTCTTGCTCCATCCAGTCCATGGTTGCGGCTCCGTCGTGTACCTCACCAATCTTGTGACTTACACCCGTGTAATATAGAATACGCTCAGTAGTAGTAGTCTTACCAGCATCGATGTGTGCAGCAATACCGATATTACGAGTGTACGTTAAGTCTCTGTTTCCTTTTGCCATGATTGATAGTCAATTAGAATCTAAAGTGTGAGAATGCTTTGTTCGCTTCCGCCATTCGGTGAACTTCTGTGCGTTTTTTAACTGCAGCACCTTCTTCTTTCGAAGCAGCGATGATTTCTGCAGCCAATTTTTGCGCCATAGAACGCTCGTTACGACCACGTGCGTAAGTGATTAACCACTTCATACCCAAAGTTATTTTGCGATCTGGACGGACCTGCATAGGAATTTGAAAGTTCGCACCACCAACACGACGGCTGCGTACTTCTACATGAGGCATTATGTTGTTCAATGCTTCTTTCCACACCTCTAGACCATTCCCTTCTGTTTTTTCAGAAACTATATCGATCGCATCATAGAATATGCTGAAGGCAATTGACTTCTTGCCGTCCAACATCAAGTTGTTTACAAAACGAGTTACTAGCGTGTCGTTGAACTTCGGATCCGGCAGTAACGGACGTTTTTTAGCTCTTGCTTTTCTCATGAGTTCTTAATGTCTAAAGTGTGTTATTTCTTCGGTCTCTTGGCACCGTACTTGGAGCGACGCTGAGTTCTACCATTTACACCTGCTGTATCAAGTGCACCACGAACGATGTGGTAACGAACCCCTGGAAGGTCTTTTACACGACCACCACGTACAAGCACAATGCTGTGCTCCTGAAGATTATGACCTTCACCGCCGATGTAGGCATTTACTTCATTTCCATTAGATAGACGCACCCTTGCCACTTTGCGCATCGCCGAGTTTGGTTTTTTCGGCGTTGTTGTGTAGACACGAGTACATACACCCCTGCGTTGTGGGCAGGAATCCAGCGCAGCAGACTTACTCTTTTGTTTGATCTGTTTGCGACCTTTTCTTACAAGCTGTTGAATCGTTGGCATACGTACCTTTTGATTTCTAGTTAATTCCAATAATCAATTACCCCATTTTTTGGGACTGCAAATGTAGGAGAAATATTCGCACATACAAGCGGTGTAAAGGGAAAATAATGGGCTCGTTCTGAATTAATTTTGAAGGGTTCTAAATTCGAGGTGGAAATCTTAAAAAATCTAGAGTTGGAAATGGTCTCGAAAAATCCGACTATACTATTAACTTTGGCATCTTGTCGAACGGAAATTTATCCCCCTATTGGCTCAGTTTCTCAACCAACTAAATGATGCGCAGCGCAAGGCTGTGGAACACACTAGAGGACCAGTGATGGTAATTGCTGGCGCGGGTTCTGGAAAAACACGTGTACTGACATATCGCGTTGCCTACCTATTGAGCAAAGGTGTCGATGCCTTCAATATTTTGTCCTTGACCTTTACGAACAAAGCTGCAAGAGAAATGAAGAAGCGTATTGGGAAGATTGTCGGTGAATCCGAAGCCAAGAATTTATGGATGGGAACTTTCCACAGCATCTTCGCAAGAATATTAAGGCTTGAAGCTGAGCGTCTGGGCTATCCGACGAACTTCACTATTTACGATACAGACGATAGTAAAAAGGTGATTTCCAAGATTATTAAAGAGAAGAATTTAGATAAAGATATTTACAAAGCAAAAACTGTTGCTGCACGAATCAGTTCTCTAAAGAACAACCTCATTACCCCAAAGGCGTATTTCCAAAACGGAGAACTGCAAGCCCAAGATAGTGCTACCAAGCTGCCAATGTTCGGAGAAATTTACCAAGCCTACACAGAACGCTGTTTCCGTGCTGGCGCAATGGACTTTGACGATTTATTGCTAAAAACCAATGAGTTGCTTTACAAATTTCCCGAGGTTTTAGCGAAATACCAGGAGCGCTTTCAGTACATTTTGGTGGACGAGTATCAAGACACCAACCATAGCCAGTATTTAATTGTAAAGGCCTTGGCTGCGAAGTACGAGAACATATGCATTGTGGGTGATGATGCCCAATCCATATATGCCTTCCGTGGGGCAAACATTCGTAATATCCTCAACTTCCAAAAAGATTACCCAGATACGAGGTTATTCAAATTGGAACAGAATTACCGCTCTACAAAGACCATTGTTCAGGCAGCAAACAGCATCATTGCCAAGAACAAGGATCAGATTAAAAAAAATGTCTGGACAGACAATGAGAGGGGCGAGAAGATTGTGGTGCACAAAAGTATTTCTGATTCAGACGAAGGAAATTACGTAGCGACCAATGTTTGGCAAACAGCCATAAACGAAGGAGCAACACATGATGACTTTTGCATATTATATAGAACCAATGCTCAGAGCCGATCGTTTGAAGATGCGATGCGCAAGAAAAACATATCCTACAAGATTTACGGGGGGCTGAGTTTTTACCAGCGCAAAGAAATCAAAGATGTGCTGGCCTATTTAAGGCTCGTCCTAAATCCCAATGATGAAGAAGCGTTTCGCAGGGTAGTAAATTATCCAGCTAGAGGAATTGGAGGCACAACATTAGCCAAACTTACGCTTGCGGCGGAACAGCAGAAATGGTCGTTGTGGCAGACCTGTGAGAAGTTGCATACGATCCCAAGTGGTATTGGAAATGCAGCGGTAAAGAAGCTGGTCGATTTCACAACGCTCATCAATAGTTTCGCCGTATTGGCTAAAGAATATGATGCTTTTGACATGGTTGCCCATGTGGCTAAAAGTGTGGGACTTATCAAGGTGTTGGGAGAAGATAAAACGCCGGAGGGCGTGACTCGATATGAAAACGTTCAGGAGTTGCTGAACGGAATTAAAGACTTTTCGGAGCAGCAGAAAGAATTGGACGGTGGTGATCCATCGTTGGCTGGATTTATGGCCGATGTTGCCTTGTTGACCGATAGAGATAATGAGGTAGACGATGGACAGCCGAAAGTGAGTATGATGACCATTCACTTGGCCAAGGGATTGGAATATCCTTATGTGTATATTGTAGGAATGGAGGAAAATTTGTTCCC
>DMCR01000085.1:6763-7530 GCA_003445735.1 Cryomorphaceae bacterium | reverse complement strand
CCTCGGTGGTAGAAGGATAAATGATCCATACTTGGCTTAACGCTTGTAGTGGCGGGCGATCGGGAAAACGCACTTTATGATGAAGGTGCCAAGAAAGGTGGTCGTTGATTTGGCGCATTCCTTCCCAATTCTTCGCCAGCAGGATGTAGCATTGCTTGATGCCGTTGCGAAAATCGACTCCCACAGTAGGGCGCTTGGCGGGATGTTTTCGCATGAGATAGAGCACCGTCATGCACGCCGAAGTATTGTTGATATCCGTCAGGGCCATAGTTGGCCAGGGCTGGTCCTCTAAGAAGGTTATCCATTCTTTAGGCGATAGAATGCCATAGCGCAAGCTGTAATAACTGTGCGTATTCAGTAGCATGAGTGCAGCAGCATTCTAAAATCCTAGGTCCAATTTTCGTTGACGTGCTTGGGTCATGCCCATGCCCTGCAGAGACAGGTGCGAATAGATTTCATAATCGTATTCGGGGACCAGGCGCTGGCCGATGGGCCTGAGGAGCTCAGGACCATTGGTTTTAGGGCTCTTAATGGCCGCTGAGATGGCATAGGCATTGAGTTCTTCCGAGGGATACGGCTCCAATAAATCGGTCACCTCCGCCAACGGCATTTCACTATTCAACCACACCTGCTCATCTTCCTCATGTAGGATGACGGGCGAACGGTGGTGATCTATGGCTGCGGTAATCTTGTTCTGTACGGTGGTGATGATGGCGAAGCTATCGACCATCTCTCCTGTATCTGGATTGACCCAAGTATCATAGATT
>DMCR01000085.1:0-6348 GCA_003445735.1 Cryomorphaceae bacterium | reverse complement strand
TCGGCCAAGACTAAACAGCGTTTGGAGCGAATACTTTGACGGAAGGCAGGCTTGGTGGTAATGCCCTTGGCGCCACGGTAAGAAGGGTCATTCTCCGAGTTATGGTCGCCTTCGGAGCGGGCATTGAACAAGTGAAACGGCTTCTTCGCCCAATATGGGGTAAAGCCGAAGCGGTAATGCTTGATTACGCCAGGTTGTTCCTGAGTAATAACGGCACCTAAATCCCCTATACTCGTGTTGGTATTAGGGACATAAAGGTCTGGGCGCTCGACAAGGGCGCTAAAGCGTTTCTCTACCGCTTTGATTTTACTAATGTTGACGTATCTACCACACATGGTACTTCTTCTCTAGGTTAATTTTTTTACTGATGTCTGTTGGCCAATAACGGCGGCGGTTCCCCATTGAAAGGGTTTGTTCGTCCGATGGTCTTTGCCCCGAGTGAAACCGCCCGGAGTACGGAACGGTCGCCAAAACGCTGGCGAATATGGTCCATGGCGCTGTAGAGGTTGCTCAGTTCTTCGCTCTCTTCAAAAAGATTCATCTGGTAGCCGCCGCCCACCAAATGTGAACAGCGTACTCCTATTAAACGTACCAATAAGCGGCGGTCATAGAGTCGCTTGAAGAGTTCCTTGACCTTGGGGATAAGGATGTGGTCCGCAGCAGTATAGGGAATTCGCGCTTGAAGCGTGTGTGTATTGAAGTCCGAATAACGAATCTTCACTGTGATGCAGGAAGTGAGTTTATCCCCGCGACGCAGCTGATAAGCTAGATTCTCCGTCATAGCGACGATGATGCCTTCTAGCTTGACTGTATCGATGGTATCCTTGGCAAAGGTGCGCTCGGTAGAAATGCTCTTGCGCTCTTGATAAGGCAGCACAGGGCTTTGGTCCACTCCTTGGGCCTTGTGCCAGATAATTGATCCGTGTTTGCCCATGACGCTTTGCATCATCTCTAGCGGCATTTCTTGTAGGGTCTTTATCCTGCGTACCCCAAGGTTGCGAAGGGTTTGGTAGGTCTTCTCTCCTACCATTGGGATCTTGCGCACTGATAAAGGGGCAAGGAAGGGACGCTCTAATCCTTTTTGAACGTAGATCTTGTTGTTGGGCTTGGCTTCCCCGGTGGCCACCTTACTGACCGTTTTATTGATGGACAGGCCAAAGCTGATGGGAAGACCGGTCTCTCGTATGACGTTATCGCGGAGTTCACTGGCAAATTTGAAGTTGCCAAAGAAGCGGTCCATACCCGTGAGATCGACATAAAACTCATCTACAGAAGTTTTCTCGTACACGGGTACATCTTCCCTAATAACGTCCGTCACGAGGTTGGAGTATTTGCTGTAATTCGCGGAGTTACCACGAATTACTATGGCTTCGGGGCAGAGCTCCCTCGCCATTCGCATGGGCATGGCCGAGTGCACCCCGAACTTTCGGGTTTCATAGCTGCAGGCCGCAACCACCCCACGGTCGCCTGTGCCGCCGATGATAATGGGTTTACCGCTCAAACGGCTGTCCATCAGGCGCTCAACAGAGACAAAAAAGGTGTCCAAATCCAGATGTAATATGGAGCGGTCCATATTCCTATACGTTTGTTTTCGGGCTGTTTACAGCCTATTCGAGCAGCACTAAGGCCGCTCAAACAAAGGATCTATTATGTTAAAAATGCTTAGTTGTCTTTCAATGTACTCATCTCCTTACGCAGGTCTGCCACCATGTGCATCAACTGCGACATCTCCTGGTTAGTTCCCGCTGCAGGGAGTTCAAAGCTGGTATATCCTACGGCTTTCCATGCCTCCACTAATCGGTCCACAGGGACAGTATAGGGCGCAAACTGTGGGTTATCAGATTTGAGCATCAACTCCCCGACGTGCAAGTTGTTGATCACGCGCTTGTAGACTACGCCCTCATCCTTGGTAATAAGCACATAACAATCGTCATTGCGGATGGACTTCCAATCTTGCACATATTCTGTAATGACGTAGGCACCCGGCTTGATGGGCAGCATGCTTTCCCCACGGATTTGGAATACGCGGTACGTACGGTCTTGCGGCAATTCCGGGAAGGGCATTGAAAAACGCGGCAATGCACCAATGTAATCTGCGTCGCCATAACCCGCGAGGTATCCCGCAGAGGCCTTTACCGGTACCAATGTTCCCAACTCTTTTTCGTCCGTGCCATCTACCACTACCGGGAGAATGCGCAACTGCGCACCACTAACATCGGCCTTGGGAATGGATCCCCCACCAGAGAGGTCTTTATTCACGAAATCATCGAGTCGCACCTGAAAGTACGCCGCCAAATGCTGCAAAGTGTGCAACCTAGGCTCAGCCCTACCTTCTTCGTAAGCGCCTATCATGGCGCGCTTTACACCAATCTTTACCGCCAACTGTTCCTGAGTCAGTGCCTCTTTCTTGCGAAGAAATTTCAAGTTGTTCTTTACGTAGTTCATACAGCGTATCTTTAAAAGATGAATGCAATGCTAATTTAGTTAGAATTCTAATATTTTCATCATTTGTGCAATAATTTTTTAAGGTGGTCCTGAAAGAACTTCTAAACACAAGTACTGTCGCTAAAGACAAGGCTTATGCCAACTGGATCC
Organism: Cryomorphaceae bacterium; assembly: GCA_003445735.1. GTDB lineage: Bacteria > Bacteroidota > Bacteroidia > Flavobacteriales > Schleiferiaceae > UBA10364. The sequence goes on along the minus strand of DMCR01000085.1, from coordinate 3,753 downwards.
AAGAGGCTTTGGCGGGGGCTGATGTGCTCGAGGAAATGGTGAAGTTTGCCTTTGAAGGAACGGATAAGGAGCGTACCAGGGCGTGTTGGATATTGCACCATATAGGCGATCGAAAACCTGAGCTTTTATTGGGGTTTGTGGAGAGGATGATAGACCAATTGGACCATGCGAAAACAGATGCCGAAATGCGGTTTATTCTTAGGTATTTCTCCAAATATGAGCTTCCACAAGGCGAAGAAGCGCAAGGCAGGCTACTGCATTACAGCTGGATGTGCATGATGGACATGCAAGCTACGGTGGCACCGCGCGTGTACGGGATGACCATAGCCTATAGGATGGTTCGGGCGTACCCGGAATTGGCCCCAGAACTGGCACAGATCTTAGAAAAAGTCATAGAATACGGCAGCGCCGGAATGAAAAACCGCGGGAAAAAAATCTTAAAATGGCTGCGTAACGACGGCCTACTCTAGGGGATAACCGGCCATGGCGTTGCCCGCCAAAAATCCACCGGTCCATGCGGCCTGGAAGTTGAATCCACCTGTGATTCCATCAATATTCAGGATCTCTCCCGCCAAATACAGATTCGGGCAAAGTCGGCTTTGAAAGGATCTGAAATCAATCTCCTTTAAATCTACCCCGCCTGCAGTCACGAACTCTTCCTTAAAGGTACTCTTGCCAGTGACTTGGAATACCGCGCAAGTGAGTTCACTGCACAAAGCTTTAAGCTCCTTGCTAGAAATATCACCCCAAGTCGCGGTGCTCTTAATTCCCGCAGCTTCCACCATAGATTTCCAAAGACGCAACGGAATGTCAAACATTGCATGATTGCCTAATCGCTTTTTGCCACTATCCTTCTTCTCGTCTGATAAGAGGTCAAGTACCTCCTCTTCATCGCGTCCGAGCCAATTAATTAGGATGGGGAATCGATAAAATCTGTCGCTGAGTTCTCGGGCACCCCATGCACTCAAACGAAGAACAGCAGGCCCTGAGAGTCCCCAGTGGGTAATGAGCAGCGGTCCCTCAACTTCCAAATCCGAGGCCGCAATTTGAATGTTCGCATGTGGTATACTAATACCGCTCAACCCCTTGAGTCTCGTGTCTTTAATATTAAAGGTGAAGAGCGAAGGCACGGGTTCGATGATCTTATGGCCCAATTTCTTGAGCCCATCCCACATCGCTTTGGACGACCCTGGGGCCATCATTAAGGCATCACAATCGTAAGCCTGACCAGCATTGGTCACAACCTCCCAACGATATCCTTCTAAGGATCGGAAGGACTTAACCCCGGAGGAAGTGAGTACCTCAATACCGTTAGTCGCCGCCATTTCTTTCAGACAATCGATGATGGTTTGAGAAGAATCCGTCACTGGAAAAACGCGGTTATCGGATTCAATCTTGAGTTCTACGCCACGGTCCGCAAACCATTCCATAGTATCACCGGGCTGGAATTTGTGGAAGGGGCCCAAAAGTTCGCGACTACCGCGTGGGTAGAATTGGATCAACTCCCTTGGATCAAAACAAGCGTGTGTCACATTGCAGCGCCCGCCACCACTGATCAAAACCTTACCTAATACATCTTTACCTTTTTCTAATAGGGTAATGTTGGATCCTGGATTTGCCTCGGCACACGCGATGGCTGCAAAATACCCTGCAGCCCCTCCGCCGACAATAATGAAGCGTTCATTCATAGGGTAAGATTTTTCCTTCCTCAAAGAGATAATCCCCAAAGTGACCATTGACAGGCTTCTCAAGCTCCAAAGGCTCCGTCAAGGCAATTGCAGTACCATCGACCTCCTTCATACGAGGTTTGGCCTTTAAATCGCCTATTTCATCCACGAGATACAAATAGTCCGCCGCATGACCATTGACGAAATGGAAACGCTTAATGGCCACATCCACACGCATGTGGGCATAAAGCACATTCGTGAAGACCCATTCTAACTGGCCTTTCTCAATTGGCGGTAATCGTTCATATACATCTGAAGTGCTAACATCTGCAAGAATGGTCGTCAAAATGGTACGCAATCCAAATAAACGCGCTTCACGACGCTCGAGATCGTCTTCCTTAACACCGCTTTCGATGAGAATATTAGGAATTCCATTAGCCATGAGGTAATCCCCAATAGCTGTGGGATAATACTCATCCGTATACCGTCCTATGCCCGCAAAATCAACCTGCATTGCTGTAAGAGCATTGCCTAATCTATTCATCAGGTTACGACGCATGGGGGTAATTTGGCGTGAAATATCCGCGCTAGGCACTAATAGAGAAGTATACGCAGAACGTCCACCTATGTGGAAAATCGTTCGCTGATCGTGAAGGTTAAAACACAATTCTGGTTCATGCATCTTAATCCAACCCACCAACTTTGCACTTTCTACGGTCTGAAAACTGGCGAAGTCTCTGTTGAGGTCTATACCTAATCCATTGCGGCGACTGTAACGAACATAGGCATCGGGGTTCACTACCGGTATGAGATGAAGTGTAAATCCCTCTAAATCAATTTGTTTCTTTTGAAACAACTCAATAAGCGATAGGATGATAAATATCCCTGTAGTTTCGTTTCCGTGCATGCCAGCCCAAATACATATGGAACGGGAGCCCTGACCTAAACTGGTATATAGTAGCGGACGTTCTTCACTGGAATATCCAATAATTTCCCAATCATGTGCAGATTGCAGTTGAGAGTATGGTATATACCACTGTTTATCAGTTAAATATGTCGAATCGAAATTCGTAGACATTCTCGTAGATTTATAGGGAAAGTTACATCACAACTGTGACATTCACCCAAATACAAACATTATGATCGACAGAAACTTGATCTACGCTTCGTTGTTTGCCATTGGAACATCATGTGTTACATATGAAACAAACGTAACTATTGGCTTCAGTAGCTGTAACGATCCATCTCAAACACAAGACCTTCTCCCCACCTTAAATAAAGCACTAGATACGCTAGACCTGTACATATGGCTGGGGGATAACGTGTATTTAGAAGACGATCAATGGGAAACCTATTCCGCTACCATGACGCGCTATAACGAGGTCTTTACAGGAGATGTTTTTCACGAAATCTTAGGTAAAAGCACTCATTTAGCCATTTGGGACGATCATGATGCCGGGCCCAACGACTGTGACCTCTCAACATTTAATGGCCATGCAATCACAATGGAAGCCTTCAAAGACTTCTGGCAGCCTACTTACGCCCAACCAGATTCTACCAGTTACTACGGCCGCACTACCCTTGCTGAAGGTAAGATTGATATCTACTTGCTCGACAATAGAAGCTTCCGCACCCATAAAGACAGCGCAGATGCTACTGTTTTCGGAACTAAACAACTGAATTGGTTTTATAAAACCCTCCATAAATCTACGTCTGAGGTGCATTTGATCTGTATGGGCGGTCAACTGCTCAATACGGCCCAAGTCTTTGAGAACATGAGCAATTACCCTGTAGAGCGTGAAATGCTGCTCCAATGGCTATCTGAGGCCCCAGGAGCTCCTATTGTACTCACTGGGGACCGTCACAGCGGAGAAATCAACCTTCTAGAAATCAATGGTAAAGCGATCGTCGAAGCTTGTGCTTCACCGATTACAGCCAATGCACACCCCCATCATGACGAAGCAAACACTACTAGAGTACACGAGGGAACCACAGATACACAACATTTTGGAACTCTTCGTTTGAATCACTCTGAAGAAGGATGGCGCATCGTGGTTTCTTTGATTGATGCTTCGGGCGAAGCACT
>DMCR01000091.1:6452-9861 GCA_003445735.1 Cryomorphaceae bacterium | reverse complement strand
AATGGGCAAGCGCCTGCAGAAAATCATTCGAGGGACCTGTATTGGCAATCACCGGTTCCAACGGTAAGACCATCGTGAAGGAATGGATGTTCCAATTATTAGGTGCTCCAGAAAATGTACACCGCACTCCAGGAAGTTTCAATAGCTCTATTGGAGTTCCATTAACCCTCAGTGCGTTGCAGCAAGCGCATGCAGCCGCTATTGTGGAGGTGGGGATTGACCGACCAAAGACTATGGCTTCGATGTGTGCGCTCGTGAATCCGACCTTCGGAATCTTTACAACCCTTGGTGATGCCCATGGAGAGCACTTTGAAAACGACGAAGAGAAATTTGCAGAGAAGTGGCAGCTCATGGCAGCGTGTCAGAAGATTGCTGCGCATCGAAGGTGGATTGAGCAGGCTAAGTCGAAAGGATTGCACGTGCCCGAAGCATTGATATGGGGCGAGGGCGAGCAATGGGATCCTTCGGTGCTAGGGCTGGATACGGATAAGGATCCTCAAATCATAGAGAATAAGATGAATGCCTTCTTGGGTGCTCTTTTGTTGGGCGCGGACGAAGGTGCGGCGAAGGCGCGTTTGGTTGGATTGGAGCCCTTGGAAATGCGCATGAATTTGGTGCCGGCACGCGACGGAGGGTATTTGTTGGAAGATACCTACAGCTCGGATTTAGAGAGCTTGCATTGGGCGCTCGAAGAATTGGCCACACATCATACGGAGAAAAAATGGGCGGTGCTCAGCACGTTGAGTGCGCCGGCTTGGACGGACGCAGCGAAGGAGATGGTCGAAAAGTATGGATTTGACCGAGTTTGGTGGATTTCGAATAAGGACCAATTATCCCAGCTCACCGCAGAGTTCTCAGCCTTGAATTTGGTGGACACCACAGTGCTTATCAAAGGGCAGCGCCGCTTTGGTATGGAGCATTTTGCTGCTACGCTGAGAAAACAACCACATCCTACTTGGGCGGAGGTGAACCTCGGGGCGATGCGACGTAATCTGCAAAAATTCCGCGCCAAGCTCAGTCCTACGACCAAGACCATGGCGATGGTGAAAGCCGATGCCTACGGGACGGGGATTTTAGAGGTGGCTCGATGGTTGGAGAACGGACATATAGATTACCTCGGGGTGGCCTTTAGCCAAGAAGCGCTGTTGCTTCGCGCGCAGGGAATTGTGGCGCCTATTATGGTGATGAATGCGGAGCCAACACAGTTCAAAGCCTTGGCCCAGGCGGATTGTGAGGTGGAGTTGTTTTCTATGGACCAATTAGTTCCTTATCTCCAAGAAACCGCCTCGGATACGGTGCTTAAAATCCACCTGAAAGTAGATACGGGCATGCATAGATTAGGTTTTGCTCCAGCGGCCGTTCCTGCAGTGTTGGAGGAGCTGAAACTCCATAAGAATATTGAGGTGGTGGGCGTGTTCTCGCATTTAAGTAGTGCGGGAATTCCGGAGCACGATGAATTTACCCAACAACAATTTAATCGATTTGAAACTGCGCTTGGACAGGTGCGTTCGCACTACTCAGGGGCGATGGGACATATATTGAATACCCAAGGCATTGCACGATTCCCAGAGCGGGAATACGAGATGGTGCGTTTGGGAATTGGGCTCTATGGTTTGGGCACTTACCAGGGTATGGAGCCGTTGGAGGAAGTGGTGCAATGGAAGTGCCGCATTTCCCAAGTAGGTGAGGTGCTCCCGGGCGAGTCTGTAGGCTACAGCCGAGCATTTGTAGCGAATCGTAGCAAGCGTTATGCGACCCTCCCAGTGGGGTATGCCGATGGACTCTCACGTCATTTGAGCGGCGGCAAGGGTCAGGTGATCATTGGCGGCCAAGCATGTGCCATTCTCGGGAATGTGTGCATGGACATGGTGATGGTGGATGTGAGCGAGATAGCGGTGACTGCCGGCGACGAGGTGGTCATTATTGGTGTCGGACAAGGGGCAAATGAATTGGCCCATGCGGTGGGTACTATTGGTTATGAAGTGCTTACGGGAATTGGCCCCAGAGTACCTAGATTCTACCTCAAAGATTGATGTTCACGACTGCTGAGCGCGGTCAAAGCAACCAAAAAAGTCAACAGGAATACCCCGGCCTGTTTATCCAATAAACTTTCGGTCATGCTGCTCATTAATAAAGCGATCCAAGCGTAGCTTATGCTGCCGGTGCTTTGGGTCAAGCCCCAAAGGAAGATGCCTGCCATGAGTAGGAAGGCAATGATGCCTCCTTCGGCCCAGCTTTGAATCCAAACGTTATGGAAATCGTAGCGGAACTCGTGGAGGTAATAGGGCTCTTTTTTATTGTAAAATTTCGCGTCGCAGGTCAGTAATTCTTCGTGCAACACATCCTCACCATTGCCATTTCCTACACCAAGAAGTGGGGCCTTTTTAATGATATCAATTCCGTATTTCCATATGAAGATGCGGTGGTTTGTCTGTTTGCCCTCCACCATGCCGTCCACGCTGCGCAGTTCATTGACCAAATCCTCTACGCGTCTCGAAGGACCGGGTAGGGTTAGGACCATGGCACCTAGAACGGCCAGGGCGATGGTGCCCCACCGAAGGATGTGTTTGCGCCATGAGGGATTGCGGCGGTAGAGCTCGAATAATCGGGCTGTCATTAAAACCGGAACGGACAATAAATGAATGCGGGCACTGAGAAAAATGATACCCACAAGCAGCCACAACACAGCTACGGCACTGGCCCAACTCACCCTTTTGGGTTCCGACCAAATCCTGCGCTCTAGAATCAGTGTGGCGATGATTAAATACAAACTTTGAAAGTGAATGCCGAGCCTTTCGCCAAGGGCAAAATCATTGTAGCTTACCCAACCAAATTTGACCAGACTGTACCCAAAAATCACGGTCCAACACAAGGTGGTTGCCCAAGCATAGGCGTCGGCGAACCGGCGTCCCCAGCCCTGCGGATCTTCCACCGTGAGCCCATTGGCCAATACCCCCATCAACCCGAAAGGCAGGACCATCACAACGTCCGCCCAACCGGCCGGTCTGTTGTCGCTCCAATACACAGCAATGAGTTCCCAGTCCACAAAGGCCGCAAATAAGAGCATCGGCCAAATCTTCGGTGCCCACTTCCCAAAGGCCAAGAAGCCAATGGCCCAAGCGATGAGCCCGTAGATAGGACTTAGCCAAACGAGCGCCAAGGGCAGAAGAACAGCCGCCGCATAGCCTGTGAAGCGAAATAGGTTTTGTTGCATCACCTACTTAACGCTCAAAAGTCTTTCAATAGTACCGGGTTCGTGCAAAATATCGGCCGCTATGACCACCACCTCATCGGCCAACAGTCCGCGCTCCAACGTTCCCACCGTCCCGAATTTTTTGGAGACCAAATAATCCTCGAGGTATTCGACCATTGCCTCTTTGTCAGTTTCCAGCACCTTGCCACGGCGCTC
>DMCR01000091.1:0-6040 GCA_003445735.1 Cryomorphaceae bacterium | reverse complement strand
AGCTCGCCGATGCTGGTGAATTCGAACTCTTCCTCTTCCAACACTTGGGTAAAGGCCTGCCATAAATCTTCGCCCATGGTAAAGGCTGTAGCTCCTTGTTTTGGGTCCAATTCCGGTAATACGCGCCCTGCAAATTTCAAATCCAACGCTTTGGCATTCAATGCCGCCACGGCCTCTGGATAATAAGGCGATGGCAACACACTGTCTGGGGCAATGCCCTCACCGTCCACCACCGGTCTTCCCGACACTGTGGTAAACATCTTACTCTCTTGCTTCTCCTCACGCTCGCCATCTTCGTCGCGGTCGTAGTTCACCTTTTGAATACAGCGTCCTGAAGGCGTGTAATACTTGGCAACCGTGACCTTCATTTGTGCCCCAAAGGGCAGCGGGTGCACCTGTTGTACCAATCCCTTTCCGAAGCTCTGCTCGCCCAAGATCACCGCGCGGTCAAAATCTTGTAATGCCCCCGCCACAATCTCCGAAGCCGAAGCGCTGGCCCCGTCTATCAACACGGCCACCGGCCCTTTGGGCCAGAGGGCGCGGCCCTGAGTGCGGTACACGTCTTGAATTTTCCCGCCGCGCCCACGAGTAGAGACGACGGTATCCGTGGTTTCGACAAAGAAGCTCACGATTTTCACGGCCTCCATCAACAACCCACCACCATTGCCGCGGAGGTCTAAAATGAAGGCATTGGCGCCTTGAGATTTAAGGTCTCTAATAGCCTTGCCCACTTCTGCACTGGCGCGCTCGGTGAAGGCATCGAGGTAGATGTAGCCCGTGCCGTCCTCGCGAAGTCCATAGAAGGGAACAGGGGTTTGAACGATATCCTCTCGGTTGAAGGTGTAGGTTTGAGTGGGGGAGTTGTAGCGGCCTATTTCCAAAGTAACCTCGGTTCCCGGGGTGCCTTTGAGTAGGGTGCTGACCTCTGAAGTGCTCTTGCCCGTGGTTGAGGTATTGCTTACAGTACGAATGTGATCGCCGACTTGGAGTCCGGCTTTGGAGGCCGGCCCGCCGGGGTGAAGGGAAGAAATAAAAATCTCTTCCTCTACGCGTTGAATGGTACAGCCAATGCCGCCGTAAGCACCGGTTTGAAGCAGGCGCACATCTTCGATTTGGTCCTCGGGATAATAGACAGTATAAGGGTCTAATTTGCGCAACATTCCTCTAATGGCACTGCCCACAGCCTGTTCAGCACTGACCTCGTCTACATACTTAGTCTCCACCTCGCGCAAGACGTTGGTGAAGATTTCCAATTGTTTACTGGTTTCAAACGGATCGCCTTTAGAGGCGCTCATCATTAGTGCTGCTATTATAGTGGTTAAGCCTAGGAGAAGTTTACGCATGGTTGGGGTTATCTTGGTTATAGGCCTCGATTAGGGCGAGGAATCCTTTTTCTAAGAACGCATAATCATTGGTCCTGTTGCCCAGATAGCGAATGGACCAAACGTGGGAGTTTTCGGGCCTATTAATCTTATGCTTGTGCAATCTGTACAGCTCACGAATCTGTCTTTTGGTACGGTTGCGGTCAACGGCACGCTTGAGGCCTCGTTTGGGTACCACAATGGCCACCTGGCGATCTACACCTTCTGGCACCGGGGCTTTTATGTATTTCACAGAAAACGGGAACGCCTTCAAGGAAATACCTTCCGTTAAGAGCCTATCGAACAATATTCGGTTGGTGAGTTTCTCGTTTTTTGAAAATGTGAACTGCATAAAAAAAGCCCGACCATGTGGGCCGGGTCTGAAATTTACGCTATTTCTTACTTTTTGTTGACTTCTTTGATGTAATCGCTGATCGCTTTTGTCATAGAAGGGGCATTAACTGTCGGTGCGGGAATATCTACAATCAATCCATTTTTTTCTGCTTCCTTCTGTGTGGTCGCTCCGAAACAAGCTAAACGAGTGTTGTTTTGCTTGAACTCCGGGAAGTTCTCATATAAGGATTTAATCCCTGAAGGAGAGAAGAATACAAGGACGTCGTAGAATACATTTTCTAAATCGCTTAAATCACTGACCACGGTTTTGAAAAGGATAGCCCGCGTGTAATCGATATTTGCTTCTTCTAAAGCATTTGGTATCTGTGGCTTCAAGCTGTCCGATGAAGGCATCAAGAATTTTTCGTTTTTAAATTTTTTTAAGACCGGAATTAACTCTTCAATGCGAATATTACCATGGTAAATCTTGCGCTTGCGATATACCACGTATTTCTGTAGATAATAGGCAATAGCTTCTGAGATACAGAAGTAACGGATGTCCGGGCTAATCTGCACACGCATTTCTTCACACATACGGAAGTAATGATCAACGGCATTCTTCGAGGTGAAGATGACATTTCTGAAGTCTCGAATCTGGATTTTATCCTTTCTAAAGTTGGAGGCAGTTACACCTTCCACATGGATGAAGGAACGGAAATCGATTACAACCTTATGCTTATCCGCAACAGCAGAATACGGGTTGTTCTCATTGGCAGGCTGAGGCTGTGAAATCAGGATGGATTTAACTTTCGTCTTTCGATCGTCTGACATAGTTCGGCTAGCGTATCGCTAAATATAGAGGTGTTAGTTCTAAGGCACAAAGGTACAAAACTGCGTAGACTCTTACACCAGTAGTCGCAAAATGAACAAAACCTTGGTGTTTGATAAAGAAAATGACCAATCCTATGGCGTGACCTGCGGCGAGTATGCCAAGGATAACATTTTTTGCATCCGGCCAAATCCAATGGACGGCAAGTATGATTACTGCGGTGCTGAGATATATGAGTGCCAATTGTGGCAAGCGTCTCATACTCATCCAAGGCATGTACTTATTGGCTGGCTTGAATAATTGGGCCAAAAGATCTGCCACCAAAACACGCAACAACAATATCCCCGGAAGGACGAGCAATCGCTCACTCCATAGTAACTCATCAAACGCGACGCCGAGGGCGAGAAACGAGGCGGCCAACACCACGGCCCACATTAACAAAAATACACGCCAATCCAGCGGCTCATCTTCATCCAAAGTGCCCGTGATCCAATGTAAAAAGAATTGGGGCTGAAGCAGCCGTATGCCGGCCATCAACCCCAATAATGCTATTATAGTCCACTTTGCACCCATTAAGGCACAAAATTACTGTAAAATCAAGTGTTTGTAATGCGTCGTACCGTCTAAATATGTGGCATGAACAATGTAGTTGCCGCGTGCCAACGTACTGACGTCCAAAACCGAATGTCCGTCCACGACCTCCGCGCTTTGCTCGAGGGCAATGAACCTGCCAATCGTATTGAATAACTCGACTTTAGCCAATTCCTCGTGGGCAATACGAATGAAGTCCTTCGCTGGATTTGGCCCCACAATGAGACGCTTTAATTCGCCCTCCTCTACACTCGCTTGGCTCTTGTACAAGGTCTTCGTCTCGGTCAATACATAATCCCCTTGGTAATTTCCATTGCCGTTGGTGAAGTTCACCGCAACATAAATGGTTACGCTATCCGGGTAAGATGAATCTTCAAAAGTGAAGTTCCAACCGATACTATCATTGGATACCGCTGTGCTAGAGCTTTGGTGCGTAAAGTAGTTGCCCGTCTTTTTGACCCCTGAGGTGGCCGTCAACGTGCTCACAGAATTTCCGCTCGCATCTTCTATACTGGCCATAAAGCCGATTTTTGTTGATCCGCCGTTCGGCAAAACGCCCAAGGCAACGTTTACGGCTTGATTATCGACCAAATTTGCTTGGTCCGTATTGATAATGATTTGCTCGCCGCCGTTCGGAGAGCCACCACTGTGGCAATAACCGCCGGAACACGTCTGGCCGTTCGACGCAGGAGAACCGCTGCTCCCTGAAGGCGATCCGCTGGAATTTGTATAGGAATAATGTACCATCCCGAAGATGGCGAAAAGGAGTAGTGCTTTTTTCATAAAACGCTCTTTTAGATGGTACAATGTAAGATTATTCAAGGAGTGCTCAGGGTCCAAAGCTGTATAAATTTTGTTCCTAATAGAACTCTGGATTCACTATTGTGTTCTAATTTCAACACCTGAAAACAATCACAGAACAATGGACGTATTTCAACACCCGGATTATTACCTCTTAGACGAGCTGCTCTCAGACGAGCATAAAATGGTTCGCGACGCCACTAGAGATTGGGTAAAACGCTCTGTTTCCCCAATTATTGAAGATTATGCGCAACGCGCTGCCTTCCCAGAACACCTTGTGAAGGAAATGGGAGAGGTAGGGCTTTTTGGTCCCTACATCCCTGAAGAATATGGCGGCCCAGGCCTCGACCACATCTCCTATGGATTGATGATGCAAGAGGTGGAGCGCGGCGATTCAGGAATCCGATCAACGTGTAGTGTCCAAAGTTCCCTAGTCATGTTCCCCATATACGCCTATGGTTCAGAGGAGCAGAAGCAACGCTTCTTGCCAAAACTGGCTACCGGCGAATACCTTGGATCCTTTGGTCTGACCGAGCCAAACTTTGGCTCGAACCCCGGCGGCATGACTACCAGCTTTAAAGATGCCGGCGACTACGTCATTCTCAATGGTGCTAAAATGTGGATTTCCAATGCTCCTTTCTGTCACGTCGCAATCGTATGGGCGAAAAACGAAGAAGGCCGCATCAAAGGATTGATCGTCGAGCGTGGCATGGAGGGCTTTACCACCCCTGAAACCCACAACAAATGGTCGCTTCGTGCCTCCGCCACTGGAGAGCTCGTATTCGACAACGTAAAAGTTCCTAAAGCAAATATCCTCCCAGACCGCGACGGTTTAGGAGCACCGCTTTCATGTCTGGATAGCGCCCGTTTCGGGATCGCTTGGGGCGCCATCGGTGCCGCTATGGATTGTTACGATACTGCCCTGCGTTACTCGAAGGAGCGTATTCAATTTGGCAAGCCTATTGCCGGGTTCCAATTACAGCAAAAAAAGCTCGCTGAAATGATCACCGAGATAACCAAAGCACAGTTGCTCACCTTCCGTTTGGGCCAGCTCAAAAATGAAGGCCGTGCCTCTTCAGCGCAGATATCTATGGCCAAGAGAAACAACGTCGATATGGCCATTCACATAGCTCGTGAAGCACGCCAAATGTTGGGTGGAATGGGCATCACGGGAGACTTCTCTATCATGCGTCATATGATGAACTTAGAGTCCGTCATCACCTACGAAGGAACGCATGATATTCACTTGCTCATCACAGGGTTGGATATTACTGGAGAGAACGCGTTCGTCTAAATCGAGGCGGCTCCCCGGACCCTTCTTTTACATGAAAAATGCGCCCCGAGGGGTGCATTTTTTAGTTGCTGATTCTGATGATGTTTATACCGTCGAACGTACAGCTGAATTCCTTTACGGGGAGGGTGTAGGAGGTATCGATGCTCTGACCGTCGAGTAGTTGGTATTGGTGGCTGTTGCAACCGCAGGTTAAGTATAAATCGCCGTTGCTGCTTGATAAAACCCCACAACCGTCGGCCCAATCATAGGGACAGGCCAGTTCGTAGGCCGCGAAATCGTAGAAGGCTTGGTCGTAATATCGACGGTAAATCATGATGCCGCCGTGACCTGCATTGGGTAAATATAATTGGCCTCCAATGACCGTTAAATTAAAGCTCGACGGGTCACTTAAATAAATGGTTTCATCCACATACGGTTCCGGAATATCGTAGTTCACATTTGTTGGGTTACATCCTGTAGTGGTAAAAACTGCTGTAAAAAATAGGATTAACCCTTTGATATTCAATGCTTCTAGCTCCTTCATTTCGTAGGTCAAGATAAGCGGTTTTTCATTGCCGAAGAAGGCTTTCTACTTATTATATTTACATTCTTGTAACCCAACATAAAGCCAGTTTTTATGGTTAAAAGATTACTTACGCTAGTTTTGGCCCTCGGAATGGTCCTTGGTCATGCACAATCTCGCCCTGGTTCTCTCCAGGGAACTGTGAAGGACAAGCGCACCGGTGAAGTTATTCCTTTTGCAACCGTTATCGTTAAAGACAAGGATGTTATCATCACAACAGGAACGACAGATTTCGATGGAAAGTATAATATCAATCCAGTAGACCCAGG
>DMCR01000157.1 GCA_003445735.1 Cryomorphaceae bacterium | reverse complement strand
CCATCCAAGACCATGTCTTTGATGTTATTCATAAAGTTAGGATCTACTTTGTTAGCATTGCGAATGGCGCCAAATCGCTCCAAGAATATGTAAACAGCCATGATGCTCAGGATTCCCAGGAATGCCATAATCAGTATTCCGCCGATGCCGCCTGACGTCATAAGTTCTAGAATAGACATGGTTTTTTCAGTAGGTTCTTCGGTTAAAATGGCTTCGCCGCCGGCCTGAATTTGAAGGAAAAGTGGGTTCATTTTATTTTGTCATTTAATCAAATATCCGCAAAAAGAAAGCCCCCGTTAGACGAGGGCTTTGGAGATATCAACAAGTTCAAAAACTTTAGAAAATCATACGTTGAATGATATATACTCCTGCCCCTGCAAAGTATCCAACGAGTGCAAGCAGTGAAATATTCTTTAAATACCAACCAAATGGTATTTTTTCTAGTCCCATTACCGCTACACCGGCTGCGGAACCTATGATAAGAGCTGAACCACCAGTTCCTGCACAATAGGCCAAGAATTCCCAGAACACCCCGTCTACCATGAATAGACCAGTAGCGGTAACTTCATACATACCCATCGCAGCAGCAACTAGCGGTACGTTGTCTACAATGGAAGAAAGTAGCCCAATGATGATATTCACAGCATATACGCCGGCTTCAGTATTTGTGCCAATGGAGTTGTCAAGGGCAGCAGCTAAATCACCTAGTTGACCCATGCTTTGCAATGAAGCTACGGCCAAGAGAATTCCCAAGAAGAAAAGTACTGACGGTGTATCGATTTTACGAACTACTCCCAACACACTCAACTCGTGACGAATCTCACTAGGTTTTCTGCGGTGAATAATATCTGTGATTAGCCACAACACGCCTAAGGAAAGCATCATACCCATAAAAGGAGGGAGGTGAGTGACGGTCTTGAAAATTGGAACAAAAACCAATCCGGCAACACCTGCGAAAAACACGAAATTTCTTTCGAATTGGGTAGTTGGATCTGTGTAATGATCGGCACTTTCCGCGCGAACTGGACGCGTTACATTTCCTTTCATTCGCAATGAAAGAATAGCCAAGGGAGCTAATAACGTAAAGATAGAAGGTATGATTAATACCTTAACAATTTCAGCAGCTGTAATCTGCCCTTTGATCCATAGCATGGTCGTAGTCACGTCTCCGATGGGCGACCAGGCGCCTCCGGCATTGGCGGATACTACGACCATCCCGGCAAAGAACCAGCGGTCTTTCTGATCTTCAATCAACTTGCGCAATAAGCTTACCATTACGATAGAAGTTGTTAGATTATCCAAGGCCGCTGAGAAGAAGAAACTCAGTACGCCAATAATCCACATGAGTTTTACCTTGTTTGTGGTCTTGATTTTATCAGTAATAACTGAAAATCCTTCGTGTGCATCAACCAATTCTACAATGGTCATCGCCCCAATCAAAAAAAAGAGGATGGAAGAAATTTCACTGAGGTGATGAAGCAGATCCTCTTCTACGTGGTGGACATCGTGAGCAGTCAAGATATATAGGGTCCAAGTAACCACACCGGTCACAAGAGCCGCAGCCGCTTTATCTATTTTTAATTGATGTTCAAGAGCAATAGCTGCATAGCCTATCACGAAGACAACCAGCATTAATGTATATACCATAATTATATCAGCAGTTTGAGGGCATTTGAGTAAGCCTTAAAAGTAATGCCTGTTTTTTGGTTATCAATAGCTTTGATGTTAAGTAGCGCAGTATTTATTGTTTTGGAAACATCATTGAAAATGGCCTCATCATTTACAACCGCACCTTCTTGCATTAAATATCCGAAAACTCTTGCCATTCCACAATTTGAGATGAAATCAGGAATGACAGCGCATTTTAGGTCCGCGAGTTCAGCAATTGGGCCGTAAAAAATTTCCTCATCCGCAAATGGAACATTGGCACCCGAAGAAATCACTTCCAATCCATTGTCCAACATTTGAGCGAGTTGCATTCTATTCACCAATCTTGAGGCTGCCGCAGGGATAAATACCTCCGCACCCATGGACCAAATCTGCTTGTTTATTTCTTCGAAGCTCATCATATTGGACGTATTCAAAGCATTACTGTTCTTCTGATTAAACAAGGTTTGGATTTCTTCAAAGGAAAAGCCCGAAGGCTTCATCAAACCGCCCACTTTATCTATTATGCCAACAATTTTAGTACCCATTTGACTGAGGTAATAAGCTGCGCCCGAGGCAACATTGCCCCAGCCTTGGATGATTACTCGTTTTTCTTGAACATTCCCACCCCAGATATCATAGAAGTGTTTCACGCTCACAGCAGAGCCATAACCGGTAATTAGGTCACCAACTTTAAAGGTGCCTTCTGAGCTAGGGGTAAGATTTGGGCTCTCTACAGTTAAGCTAACCCCATCCTGGAGCTGCTTAATCTTCTTAGCCTTGGCAAAATCTCCAGGTTGGTAATGTCCATTCAGCACACCCTCTTGTGGATGTAAAATGCCCAATTCACTCGTGATAGGAATAACCTCAGTCTTTTGATCAACGTTGAGGTCACCCCCAGTGCCGTAGTAGTTTTTTAGTAAGGGATATACTGCCTTGTACCAGCGTTGTAAGACGCCGTGTTTTCTCGGGTCATTAGGGTCGAAGTCAATACCGCTTTTAGCGCCACCTATGGCCGGTCCTGCGATGGTAAATTTAATTTCCATGGTCTTGGCCAACGAAAGGACCTCATCTTCTGTTAGTCCAGGTCTCATTCGGGTTCCGCCACCTGCGGCACCGCCGCGTAGGCTATTGATTACGACCCAGCCTTTTGCTTCAGTTTTAGAATCGTGCCAGTGAAATACAATCTCTGCTGGGCGCTCTTCAAATGCGCGCAGTTGCTCTTTCATGTGTGCTCTGTTTAAGGGAGCCTAAAGATAGCGTTTCAAGGATAGAAAATACTGCCCGAGCTATGTGATAATGTACTGCCTGTGGTATGGCCCAAAACATTGGGACGTCCTCTAAATCTTTCGGCGGCCAATAAGGCGAATATTATGGCCTCTTTATAATCGATGATTTGCTCGCTGGGCACGACAAGATGGCTGCCGAAGCTAGCTATTCGCGAAATGAGGTGATTGTTTTTAGCTCCTCCTCCGGTGACTAAAGTTTTTCTGGGCCCAATTCTCTCTGCAACGGCCCTCGCTACCACCTCAGTATAGGTAGCCAATACATCCATCGGGGAGAGCCCCGCTAGAATTGGGTTTATGTTATTATCTATCCACTCGTACCCCAAACTCTCCTCTGTACTTTGGACAGCTTCAAGAAGAATCTTGACTTTATCCTCGAATACAGTTCCAGAAGCTGCAATTTCCCCACCAGCATCGTAAGCATATCCTAAAATTTCCGCCTGTCTATTGAGTACCGCATTGACCGGACAGATATCCTTAGCCTCGGCTATTCCCTCCGAAAGAAGATGTTTACCGAAGGAATAATTCGCAAACCCACCAATATTCAGACAACATTCATATTCCCCGAACATCAGATGATCCCCCATGGGAACCAATGGGGCACCTTGTCCGCCCAAAAGCACATCTTGCACCCGGAAATTTGTCACCATAGGTATGCCTAAATCCTCCGCAATAGCAGGTAGACAGCCTGCTTGGTAGGTGAATTTGTTGGGTGGATTGTGAAACACAGTTTGGCCGTGTTGCCCGATGAGGTGAATGTCGAAATCGAGTTCTTGAGAAAAGGAGCGGACACACGCTATGGTCCATTCGGCAAAGGCTTGGTCGAAGGCAGGCGATTTTTCGCCTTGCTCATAGGTTTGTTGGGCCAATTCTTTTAGCGCTCTAGGGTAGGAATAGAATTGGACCTCAAGCAACTTCCAATCCCTAGAATCTTCTGGGTTAAAAGCGACTAAAGCGGCATCCATTCCGTCGAGGGAAGTGCCGCTCATTAATCCTAAAACATTGAAGCCTGCGTTGTACATTTGCGTAACCCAATATTAATCAGAATAATCGATGAACTTCACCCTATCAGAGGAGCATTTGATGATTCGGGAGGCAGCGCGTGATTTTACACAAATGGAATTGCTTCCTGGAGTCATAGAAAGAGACGAAAAGCAGGAATTCCCTACGCAACAAATTAAACAACTTGCGGAGCTCGGTTTCATGGGCATGATGGTAAGTCCAGACTACGGCGGTTCAGGCATGGATACCTTGTCTTATGTACTTGCTATGGAAGAGCTGTCAAAGGTAGATGCTTCGGCTTCTGTGGTCGTGAGTGTGAACAACAGCTTGGTATGCTGGGGTTTAGAAACCTATGGTACCGAGGAGCAAAAGCAGAAATACTTGACAAGGTTAGCTTCAGGCGAAATCATCGGTGCGTTCTGTTTGAGCGAGCCGGAAGCTGGTTCTGACGCCACTTCTCAGCAAACCACCGCTATTGACCAAGGCGACCACTATTTGCTCAACGGCACGAAGAATTGGATTACAAACGGCGGCAGCTGTGAGGTTGCCCTCGTAATTGCGCAGACCGATCGTGACAAGGGCCACCGCGGCATCAATGTATTAATCGTTGAGAAGGG
>DMCR01000049.1 GCA_003445735.1 Cryomorphaceae bacterium | reverse complement strand
AAACAATACTGGGTAACGTTCGATAGATTCGTTGTAGGAGCCGCCGGTGATGGATTGACCGTGATTAAAGTAGTATCAGTACCTTGACAACCATATTGATCGGTTCCAACTACAATATATTCTGTATTTATTACTGGTGTAAACGTAACGGTTGTATTATGGACTAATCCACCATTCCAATAATAAGTGCCACCAATCCCGGCACCGGAAGCATTCAAAGTGGCGCTTTCTCCTTGACATATTGTGGTATTACCAGAAGTTGTAATAGTTGGATTATTATGAACAACAACCGGGATTATCAATGTATCAGAGGTACATAAATTCGTATTATAAGGATCCAATACTACTTTGTAATTTATAGTACCTGTATCAGCTATAGATGTTGTTGGAGTCGGGGCTCCAGATGAACCAAATATTGTGTTGGTTGGGGTACCATCGTCATTGAACCACAGTAATGTACCTGGCGTAGAATTACTTGCTGTTAATGGTGTTGTTTGCTCTCCCACACAATATTGAACGGGTAATCCACCAGCTGCAGTATATGTGGGCTTTAATGCTTTATTTAAAACTGAAAAACTAGTAGATACTGTTCCCCCAAGGTTATCGGTATATATAATTGTTACATTCCCTGCACTTATCCCATTTACTTCTCCATTTATATCTATGGTTGCAACAGAAGGATTACTTGAAGACCAAGGACTAACTGGACTTGATGGTGGTGTACCACAGGAAACACATGTTAAAACCGTTGAACTTCCAATACAAACAGAGTTATCACCTTGAATAGATTGACTAAAGCCAAGAAAGGGAAAAAGTATTGGAAAAATCCAAGACAGTTTAGATTTCATTGGTATGCACACTTGTACTTGTGTTTGAGTCATTAAAGTACGAGAAATTATCTAATGACTGAATCAAAACTTTACTTAACTAGATTACTCACATATGAGTACTTCTTTAAGGCAGAAGTCGAATTAAGTATATTTCAAGTATTACAATGACCTAAATGGTATCATAAAACATCCTACTTAAGATTGATTTACCAGAATGATTAGTATTTGATTAAAAAGCGATGTGAATGACGCCTTGCTTCTCCACCGTATTACCAGCGGTTATGGAGCCACAACGGGCCTGAATCATATAAACTCCTGGGCTTACGACCGAGCCATTAAACATACCATTCCAATCTTCCGAGGTAGACTCTGAGGAGAAGACTTCTTGTCCCCAACGATTGTAAATATGCCAATCTGCCCAATCTGCGTGCTGCATCTTTGGTCGGTAGCGGTCATTTACACCATCAAAGTTTGGGCTAAAAAAATTCGGCAAGGTCATTGTTGCACTGTCCACAGGTGGCGGTGGCGGCGGCGGGGCTACATACAAGCCCCCCCAAACATTATCAAAATAGATGGTACGGTCTGCAGGGCGGGCAGTGAAATCCGGGAAAATCACAATTTGATCGTAGGTCAAGCCAATGTGTGCGCTGAAGTCAAATTCTAGTTGTTCCCATTCGTGCGTCTTGGTATTGGCAACTTTAATTTCTCCTAAGGACCAATTATCCCAACGAACCAATTTAATTCCCACATCACTAATCGCCGTCTTATAGACCATTATACGAATGATGTAATTATCTTGATCGATGGTGAAAGTGCCAATATCGGTGCCGTGCATAGATTCACATCCTACAAATGGCTGTCCTGCTTGGAGGGCTTCAAATCGAGCGACATTTGGACTGGTATTTATCCCGTTAGTATCCGGATTCTGTGTAACGACCAAGGGTGGGTTATAGTCATTTTCGAATACCTTCCAATTCCAATTGGCCCCATGACCATTTGGTTCAAAGTCGATAGGCGCATTTTGTGCTGAAACGGACAGCCCTATGAATGCGGCAAAAGCAAAGGATGCGATTCTGTCCATGTATACGTTTCGGGTAGTGAAGGATACAAAAAACATGTGGCTTCCTTTTATTCGATAATAAGACATCTGTTGGACAAGTTCTCTTTAAAGTCTATAGTTTAATCAAAACAATGCAAAAATTGTCAATACTAATACATTGATAATCATTTGTTTAGTATCACGTATTATTGCTTATCTTAAAGGTCTAATAAATATTATTGTCATGAAAAAATTACACATTCTTCTTCTTTTTATTGGAGGTTTTAGTTTGAGTGCTATAGCCCAAGATTATGCTGAGAATTCTTTTGGAATCTATACTTCAGGACCGGCTCAGGCTTTCGGTCTACAATGGAATCATCAAATAACTGAGAAAACAACATTTACTGCTCACTATGGACAACCCGTTGAGCAATCATGGGATGCTGATGCTCCCTATTACCCAAATGACGACCAAACAGGTCAAGGATATTCTGGAACTACCTTCCAAGGATCCTGGACTGGAGTTGTTCTTAATCATCGTCCTCTTGAAAACTTTGACGCTTTTAGAGTATACGTAGGAGCAGGAGTTGTTCGTTTAGGCGGAAATCTTGAGGGATTAACCGATGGGCATCGCTATTTTATTAATGGACATGGACCATTTCAATCTATGGGAGTTGGTTATGGCCTGAAACCGGTCAAAGGATTGCAGTGGGGTGTTGATGTCGGCTTGCTTCGTGTGCCTGGATTTACTACCCAAACAGATGGTATTGATGCAGCTGCTGCACAAGCTAGCATGGATTTGACGATGCGTAACCATGAGTTACCGTTCTTTCCAAACGCACAGATAACGGTAGCTTGGGGCTTTTAATAGAAATAATACATTTTCCAAAGCGCGTAGGAAGTCCTACGCGCTTTTTTATTTCTGTTAATATCTGAGCTCAAGATTAAACTAGTTGAATGACTGCCTTATATTTGCCATCTCGGGCTCATAGCTCAGTTGGTTAGAGCACCTGACTCATAATCAGGTGGTCGCAGGTTCAAGCCCTGCTGGGCCCACTTAAAGCACTTCCATTTGGAGGTGCTTTCTGTTTTAATTGGTGCAATATGGGCGTTTGTATTGTGTGTAAAAGACGGTGATAAGGAAGATAATCAATGGGGTGCAAATCCAAAAAACATAACATAATTATTACTCATTTATAGACTTACCAGGAAAGAGACTGCCCTCACTTCGGTGGGGGCTTTTTTGGTAAGACTCATTTCATAGTTGTCATATTGTCGAGCCTTTATTAGACGTACTTTTCGTAATTTATACTTTGAATCAAAGAAAAATCTACATGCGAAAAAACTATCTAGTTGTGGCTTTTATCCTTCTGTCGTTTTCTGCGTTCAGTCAGATTAAGAAAAAAGCCTATGTCCTTTCTTTGGCTGAGGATCGAATCATAAAAACTAAACTCATAGGATCATTGAAGCACTCAGCGATGTACTATGGCAAAGACAAGGACAGCAGTTATACTGTTTTCGTTCCATTCATACCTGGAAGTGGTAAACTAGATTGGGATAACAGAATTATCGAAATAGCTCCTCTTAAAAAACCATCTAATCAAAATAAAGTGATCGTTCGTCGAATTGACAGTGAGGGCAAGGTAGTTAGCACTAAAGAAAATAAATAATAGCTCGAATCAGTTTGAGATGATTGAAAGAATTTCTGTGTCATACGGGAATAATTAGACCCTTATTTTTCCAACCAAGTAAGTTTTGGCGCTACCTGTAAGTAGTATACGGTCATTTTTATTTTCACAAGATAGAACGCCTCCTCTTTGGGATAGTTGAAAGGCCTTTAATTCCTTCTTTTGTAACCGTGAAGACCAAAAAGGTACAAGAGAACAGTGAGATGAGCCAGTTACTGGATCTTCTAGAATTGATGCTTGTGGAGTAAAGAAACGTGAAACAAAATCACATTTCTCTCCTTTTGCTGTAACGATAACTCCACCTGTTCCAAGACTGACCTTATCAAAGTGTTGTCGATTGATTTTGATATTCTTGATTTGCTCTTCGCTTTCAAATAACAACAAATAATCACGAGATTTAAATACTTCTAATGGTTGAAAATTTAATGAGGATTTAATAAACATTGGTAATGTCGCCGTCAAAGGAGGACGTGAAGGCAAGTCTAGAGAGTATAAACCATTGTTTACAGATACTGTCAATGTGCCGCTTAGGGTTTCAAAGTGAATGGTGTCTTTTGGATAGTTTAAAAGTGATTTCATGCAATGAGCCGTAGCTAATGTAGCATGTCCACACAAATCCATTTCTAACTCAGGAGTGAACCAACGCAACTTAACAGATTTACCATTATCAATAAAGAAAGCTGTTTCTGAAACCGAATTTTCTTTAGCTATTTTTAGTAAAGTGTTCTCAGGTAACCATTCTTTGAGAGGAATGACACATGCTGGATTCCCTCCAAATACTTTATCCGTAAATGCGTCAATTTGATAGATATCAAGCTCCATTAGAAGAATAATTAATTGCGAGTACGAGCGCTAGATTTATCATTTATACTTTTTAAAATTAAATTTTTTAGTCCAAGGTGCAGGAGCCATGAAATACTGTGGAGAATCATGAATGGGCTCAGGTAATTTGATTTTCCATGCATGTAACTCAATGGAATTGGCAGCAATTTTAGATCCACCGTATTTCTCGTCGCCGATAATAGGGCAGCCGATATGGCTGAGCTGTGCACGAATTTGATGGAAACGTCCCGTCGTTGGCTTGATCTCCAGCAGGGCACCGTACTTATTAACCTCTAAGGTACGGTAGTTTAGACGAGCTGGTTTTGTGCCACTCTTAGCATGGTTGTATACCAGAGATTTCTTTGTGGCTTTATCGGTAAAGAGATGGTGTTCTAAGATGCCTTTGGAGGGATTTGGTGGTGTCGAGGTAACGGCCAGGTAGGTTTTCTGAATCTTTCGATCTGCAAACCATTGGTTGAGTTGCTTTAGAGTGCTTTTCTTTTTCGCGAAGATGAGCAGGCCACTAGTTACCCGGTCAAGGCGATGGGCCACCCCTACGTATGGAGTTTTAGGTCTTTGGCCCAGGTAATGGTGGATTTGGCTCTCAGCGGATAGTGGTTCGAACGGATTTTGCTCGGTGATGATGCCCGATTCTTTGTTGATGATGATCAACGCAGTAGATTCAAAAACGATTTCGGGTGTCTTCATGTGCTAAAATTACCGCCTTTTTACTTGGGCTGAGCAGAAGTGCGTGAAAGAGTTAATGTATTTTAGCAGGCAGATTAAGGCCACACATGAAACTAAACACTAGCGAAATCCCCTATAAGTTTCGTCATTTCTACTGGAACAAGTATGTTTTGAAACTCTTCAAGAAGGAGCGTTTTTTCATGTCCTACAGTTACCGCTACAAGGCCATTTGGTTTCGCAATTACAAGGTGGCTTCGCGAACCATCAATAATTACCTCACCGCAGACAGCAAACCGGGGTCGTTGATTTACGGTTCGGCCATGCCTTATTCGAAGTGGATGGTGCGGAACTTTTACAAGTTTGCCTTTGTGCGCAATCCAGAAGAGAAGTTTATCAGTTGTTGGAAGGATAAGGTGACGGTGCAGAATTACTTCAGGTTTACCCCTGAGGAGCACGCCCGCATGCAAGATTTTGACGCGTTTTTGACCTGGGTAGAAGGTCAAGATGTGACCAAGTGCGACGAGCATTTACGAGCACAGACCTCCATCATCGATATCCCAAATATGGATTTTATCGGTAGGTTCGAAAACTTTGATAAGGACTTCGCTCAGGTGGCGGAAAAATTAGGCTCACCTTATGAAAAAGAGGTGAAGCTCAATGTGAATCGATCCAAGAAAAAAGTGGAGCTAACCGACGATCAGCGCCGTAGGTTAAAAGCTTTGTACCGCAAAGATTACGAGGCATTTTACCCGGATTTATTGATTGATTAACGGCCGTAGTATTTGTCGACAAGTGGCACTAAGGCCTTATCGTACGTCTGCTTTTCCTTCTTCTTCCTACTCTTGTTGACTGGTATGTCTAGTACGCGCTGCACACTGCGTTCATCGGCACTAAAGTTTAGCCAATTCAAGATGCGCATGGCCTCTTCTTTGTTGGAGAACAGGTCTTCTGAGCGCACAGTTAGGGTGCGATCTTTGCCTAGGCCAGCTTTGAATTCATCGATAAATGAATTTGTCGTATTCCAAAGCCAAGCAATCTTATCAGGGCGGCTCTCAATGTCAAGGGATTCCGGTGGAGTGATGCGGCCTTCGTCGGTGATGGTTTTACCTGTGTACCAATTCCTTTGAATGCCCGAAGACACAAATGAATCCGGATGCCGCAGCAAATGAATGAACTTCGCCTTTGGGAACAGTTCCGCAATAGCGGGGGCGAAGAAGGTCAATCTATTGTTGGTTTCTACATAGCGCAATCCTCGTAATTTGTAATCGCGGATGGCTTCATAACGACCTGCCATAAAGGCACCTTTGGTGAAAGAGAGGTCGGCAGTATCGAAGGCTGTTTTTCCTGCCAAAAGCATTTCAGGCAGCGCTTCATGTTCGATGTGGAGGCCTTGTTCTAACTCAAATAATCGGGTCAGTAGCATCGTGCCCACGCGGCCGGTGGAAAGTACGAATATTGGCTCTGCCTCTGCCATGATTTCTTGCGGTAGTGTCTCGCTATTTTCCAGGTGACCGTGAAGTTTAGCGCGGTGTTTGAGGTCGTTCCAATAGCGAATGTTGAACCCGAACCATTCCTTGATCAGTTTATCTTTTCTCATGATACGGGTAATTTTTGTTCGAGTAGTGATTTGAATTGCTCCCTGAATGCCTCGCTCGAATATGAACGAACATGCGTCTTCAAAGCAGTACGAAGGTCTACGATTTGCTCGGATTTTTCAAGTTTATGGACCAATTCCGGTATATCCGCCTCGCTCTCATAGCGCAGCTCTTCATAAGGCACCACTTCTCGCTGTCCTCCGCTATTGTGAACTATGGGTAGGCAACCGGCACCTATGCCTTGTACAGTTGTGATGCCAAACGGTTCCTCACGTAGGGAATGGATAAAGAAGGTCGCTGAAGTTAAAAGGTCGTTGCGCTCTTTTTCCGACGCATCGGCGACTAAATGCACATTGGTGAGCCTCAATGATGCAACGGCATCGGCACAACGGTCGAAATAGGCAGAATCATTCTTAAAGCCTATAAGGTAGAGCTCGTACCCAGGAAGACTGGCCATCATCTTGACTTGCTCAAGTTGGCGCTTGTTGGGTGAGAATCGGCCCAAACTCACGATGCGGTTGGGTAATTTTTCGACCTCTTTAAAATCAATATCGACAGGCGGGTAGAGGATGTGCCCCACCTTGTGGTCGTAATGCTTTTCAAATCGCTGGGCTGTGAATGCGCTATTAGCGACCTGAAGATCATTCGAACTTATCCTGCGGTGTTGGTGATAGCGAAAGGCGTTGAGCATTAAGGGGTCGCGGCCAAAATCGAACAAGCGTTTAAGTGTGGGTTTTTGCATCAATCTGGCCTTGCGAGGGTAATGGACGTAGCTCAAAATATTGAGGGAGGGGTTCAGTCCCAAGCTGGTGTTATTGCTATTGATGATCAAATCATAGCCCTGGAGCTGGGTATTGATATCAAAATTGAATTTGGTGATGTTCCATTCAAAGGGTCGGGTAGATTCTGGAATGGTGATGAAGTTGCACTGAATAGCACTGCCGTAATGCGCTGCAATGTCCTCGTGGGTGAGCCTAAAACGGTAGCTGTAGAAGTCCGGAATGATTCCCATGGAATTGAGAACCTTGGTCATTTCGAAGGTGACTTGGAATCGACCACCTAATTGGACTCTATTTTGAATATATGCGACTTTCAACGGGATAAAGGTACGTAGGCTTAACGCAACAGGACTTGCTTAATGAACTTTCTAGATACGGCTGCCGCTGCCAATACGATTAGACCGGAGAGAATGAACTTCATAAAACCGTCGACTGGCAGGGCATAACACACTAACCCAACCACTGAACTGCCCACAAAGATGTAAAGACTCTCACGGGTGAAAGGTTGTAGTCCACTTTTACGATAAATCATGATGGCACGCATGGCGTTGACAAAGAGCACGGCAATCAAACCGCTGTAAGCCACCCCTAAAATCCCGTATTTAGGGATAAAGAGGAAGTTGAGAACGATGTTGATCACCAACATGATGGAGCCTATTTGCATGTTCAG
>DMCR01000043.1 GCA_003445735.1 Cryomorphaceae bacterium | reverse complement strand
TTTTAATGTGGACTACAACCTTGCCAGCAATTTAAAGATGGGTATCAGCACTTCTATTTCACGCGGGGTCAATAATCGTATTGATGCTGCTTGGTCGGGAGGTTTTGGTGAAGCTATGTCTCGAGCCCTTCCTATTTATCCGATTTATTACGCGGAAGACGAATATGACGACGACGGAAATGTGGTAGCAAATGCCGGTGATTACTGGCTGAAGGGCGGCGTAAGCATGAACCCGGTTGCGCAGCGCGACCTGAAAGATTGGACGGCGATTGAAGATCGTACCATTAACAACGTGACTTTAGATTACCAGTTGAGCGATGCATGGACGTTGAGAGGTCAAGGTGCCTTTGATTACATGCATTTTGAAGATCACATTTGGGAAAAACCAGGATATGATCCAACATACAAGGATTCAGATGGTAATTTGCTGGGCCGTGCGAATATGTATACATACAGTGTTTCTAACGCTTCTGGCAATGCAACGGCCAATTACATCAAGGACCTCGGTGAAGATCACCACTTCAATTGGTTGATCGGTTCGGAGTATCAGTACAATCGTATCATTCGTTGGGACGGCTATTACGACAGTGAGGCTACGGGCCAAATCCGCGAGACGGGCCAATGGGTAAATGATCCGCGTAGCTACATGGAGGAATATGCCTTTGCCTCTGCCTTTACTCGTTTGAACTACAACTATCAAGGCAAATACTACGCAGAAGCGTTGATCCGTCGTGACGGTTCTTCAAAGTTTGGGCCGAATAATAAGTACGGTAACTTCCCCGCAGCTTCTGTGGGTTGGATCATCTCTGAAGAGGATTTCATGGCGAATTTGCCACACGTGAACTACTTGAAGTTGAAGACTTCGGTGGGTAAGAATGGTAACTCAGCCATTCCATCGTACCAGTGGTTCGGGTACTATAATGTAGCGAACAACGGATACGCGGGGGAAACCTATCGTTACCCTGTAATTCGTGAAAACGCAAACCTTCGCTGGGAGACCTCCACAACCTATGATGTAGGATTGGAATACGGTTTCTTCCAAGACCGTATCTCAGGAGAATTGGCTTGGTACCGCAAAGAGACCAACGACATGTTGTTGAACGTAACCCTTCAAGGTTCTACCGGATTTGGTTCTTGGTGGGATAACGTAGGTAGCGTATACAACACCGGTGTAGAGTTTGCGATTAAGTCAAGAAACATTGTTACGGACAACTTCACGTGGACCACTGACTTCAACGTGGCGCGCAACTACAATGAGATTACTTCAATCGGAAGTTACTCGCCGGATGCGGTCAGCGGGGGAACGAACGATACACGCGTGGTCGTAGGGATGCCTATTGGTACTAATTACCTTGTGCGCTTCAGCCATGTAGACCCAACCAATGGTTTGCCTGTATACCTTACCAAGGACGGTGAAGAAACTTACACTTGGGATCTTCAAGACCGTGTAGCAGTAGGAAATGTGATGCCAGATGCGATCGGTGGTTTGACCAACACCTTCAACTACAAAAATCTTGAGTTTAGCTTCTTGTGGGTGTTTACCATCGGTGGAGATATCTACGACAGCTCTTCGAAGCGTCAAATGGGTGTAGTTACGGATTGGAACATGCGCACAGATTTGTTCGACCGCTGGCAGCAGCCAGGCGATCAAGCGACCTACCCTCGTTTGAGCCGCGATTACCGAACCTACGGTGCAAATACAGAGTGGATCAACACCAATCTTTGGTTGCACGATGGGACTTATGCTCGTTTGCGCAACGTGAAGTTAACCTATACAGTACCACAAGAGAAGCTGAAGGCTGTGAAGGGCATGAGCATCAATGTGACCGGTACGAACTTGATTACATTGACAGAGTTCATCGGTTTGGATCCAGAGATTGCTCGTGATTTCGAGAATGCAACTGACCGTAACATGTCTCCGAATATTACTTACTTGACCCCTCCACAGGAGAAGACGTTTAATGTCGGCGTAAATATTAACTTTTAATCTCCCGCATCATGAAAAAGATAGCAGCATTTTTAGCCATAGCAGCACTTGCGATCGGGACTTCTTCTTGTGAGAAGATCTTGGATTTCCAAGCAAACACAGACAGCCAAATCCCTGCAGATTCAGCTATTCTCACGATCAGCGACGCACAAGAGTTGTTGGTCAGTGTATACGATGTGGCCGCGAATACCTACGGTGGATGGATGCAAAACATCCCTGAGGTTATGGCGGATAACGTAGCAGATCCGTTGGGATTGAACGGGGAGTACGCGCAGATTTGGCGTTGGACTTCGTCGTTCTTTAATGGATCGTTTGGCGGTCAATACCGCGATGCCTACATCGCGATTTACCGTGCCAACACCTTGTTGGAAGAGGTAGCAGATTTAGAAGGCGCGACACCGGATGCGATACAACGTATTTCGGCAGAAGCTAAATTCATCCGTGCCATTTCGCATTTCCACCTAGTGCGTATTTGGGCCATGCCTTATGGATATACTTCAGATAATAGCCACTTGGGAATTCCTCTGAAGATTAGCGCAGACCAAACGCCTCAGATGCGTGCGACTGTTATGGATGTATATGCCTCCATCATTCAAGACCTATTGGATGCGGAAGCTGACCTCCCTACCGAGAACGGTATTTTCGCTAACCAGATGGCAGCGAAGGCGATGTTGGCCAAAGTTTACCTAGAAATGGGTGAGTTTACCGATGCCAAAGCCAAGGCTGGTGAGGTGATCAATTCTGGCAACTACATGCTAGAACAAGATTTGACCAAGCGTTTTAGCGACCACCATAACGACAACTTGCCGGCAGAGTTCATTTTCACATTGGTGAGTACGAACGAAAGCACGGCTACAGATACAATTGTAGACGAGCGCGGAACAGGCTATGTATGGCACTACCGTTCGGACGATCCAAACGCGAACCCTGCGTTGAAATCAAGCCAGGATATGTATGTGGCAGCGACCAGTGATACCAGCGACCTTCGTGGTCAGTTGTGGTACGAGGCGCGCAATATTGGTTCTCCCGATGAGTTCTACGTAGTGAGTAAGTTCAACTCGAGCTTCTTGGATGCGCCACTGCTGCATTTGACTGAAATGTATTTGATCTACGCAGAGTGTAATGTTCGCTTGAACGGCGATTCTGATGACAGCGGTTTGGCCTTGATCAACGCCTTGCGTCAACGCGCAGGGTTGACGGATTTGAGCAGCCTTACGTTGAATGATGTGATGCGCGAGCGTCGCTTGGAGATGGCTTTTGAGGGGGATCGATTATTCCAGCTCAAGCGTCAAGGTGTCCAAGGTGAAATTCAAAAAATCCGTGGGGTAGATTGGGATTGTCCAGGAATGATCCTCCAATTTCCGAACTTTGAGGGAACGGCCCAAGGGTTTGTGTATAACGAAGAAGGAGGCTGCAACTAAGCAGTAAAGCCATATGAAAACAAGAATTCTAATCCATTTAATAGCGTCGCTACTTGCCTTCATGGCGTGCAAGCCTGAGGTGGGACCAATTGGTCCCGCATATGAAGCCGGCGCAGGAATCATAGGAATCTGGGAACTCTCAGGTGCCGACCAAACAGATTTGAGCTTGCCCGTACCAGAAACCCGCGACATCTCAGATTTCTATACGAACAGCTCAGACAAATGGGTGGTCCAGATCAATGATGACAGTACCTACTCCGTAAACTCTGTAGGGCCAGGCTTCAATGTATTTGGCACCTCAGGCACATGGCGTTATAACTCGCCACAGTACCCGTCAGAACTACATTTGACCGAGGATACGGTGACCACCGTTCTTCCATTAGGTAACATGCCACGCACCATTGATCAAAACATTGTATTTGTGTACGATCGCGTTCGTTGTGATAAACCTAGCGTTTCGTACAAATTGATATTCACTCGTAAATAAGCCCACAATGAAAAAGAGTATCACCCTAATTGCATTGACCTTGGGCGTCGTAGCGAACGCTCAGATTTCCACTGTGCCTGATGAAAATATCGACCCAGCGGATTCTTTGGAAATCATATTCGATCCGGCCGGTTTGGACCTATCGGACGAGCCACAAGATTTGTTGAAGCAGGCCATTGATGCTGGCGAAGATGTGTACTTGTGGACTTGGAAACCGGTTGAACACCCTAGCGGCCATCCATTGGTGAATGGTGTCGGTTCCGCCCCATGGAAAAATTCTAATGACACCTTAAAATTTACGCCAAATGCTGACGGAACCTTCTCTTTCAAGATGGTCCCAACGCTCTGGTACGAGGTAGATGCCGCGACCGTATACAGCGAAGATATCCACTTCCTTGTTAAGGCAAAAGATGGCGGCGGTTATGGCGATCCTGATGTAAAAATTCCGGACCAAGTGATTAACATCGATCCACCGGCCACTGAGCGCAATCCGTTCTACCACTTCCCGAACAAGGTGATGGCGGATGATATTGTAACCTTGCGTTACGAAAACTGGAGAGAGGATAAGGCGAGCATGCAAAACCTTGCCGAGGACGATTGTTATATATATGCCAAGGTGATTTTCACCGACGGCACCTTCAGTCAGATTGAAAATACCTTCAACGTGGGCACCAACTCAAAATTGAAGATGAACTACATCGGCGACGGCAACTTTGAGATGCGTATCGTTCCTTCTGATTTCTTTTTAGTACCCGCTAACAAGACTATAGATTACCTTGAATTCATTGCTATGAAAAAGGTGTTTGCCACCGGTGCGGATCGCGTGACTGAGGCGGTGAACGTGCTTATTGAATGCCAATAATTCTTGAAACGTCGTAACTTATGAACCCGGCCTTGTGCCGGGTTTTTTGAACACACTCGAAAACTATAAAGCATGCAACAAAAACCTAGACTTAGTTTTTGGCAGATCTGGAACATGAGCTTTGGCTTCTTGGGGATCCAGTTCGGTTATGCGCTTCAGAGCGGTTTCATGACCCGCGTATTTGAAACTTTAGGAGCCGATGAACACAGCCTGCCCTTACTCTGGTTAGCCGCGCCCCTAACAGGACTTATAGTACAGCCTATTATTGGCCAGATGAGCGACAACACTTGGCACCCGCGTTGGGGCCGTCGCCGCCCGTTCTTTTTGATCGGTGCCATCCTAGCGTCCATCACCCTATTCTTCATTCCTCACAGCAGCGCTCTTTGGATGGCCGCTGGAGGTCTTTGGATTTTAGACGCCTCGATGAACATTTCCATGGAGCCTTTCCGCGCCTTGGTAGCAGATAAATTACCAGATAGCCAGCGCTCATTTGGTTTCGTCGTACAGACCCTCATCATCGGGATAAGTACTTGGGTAGCGTCTAATCTACCCCTATTCGTTTCGAAACTTGGGGTGAGCAATGAAGCAGACCCGGGCGTTGTACCTATGTCGGTTCAAGTTGCCTTTGCCGTAGGTGCCACGGTGTTCATCCTGTCCATTCTCTACACTGTATTTACCACAGACGAGTATCCGCCGGAAGACCTTGAGGCTTTCCGCGCAGAACGCGAGGAGAACGCGGGAATGGCAAACACACTAAAAGAAGTGTTGGAGAACATCTCTGAAATGCCGCTGACCATGCGCAAATTAGGAGTGGTCCAATTCTTTTCTTGGTTCGCCTTCTTCACCATGTGGTCGATGGCCAACCCCGGCCTCACCGATCATGTCTTCGAAGCTTCGAAACCCGAAGCTATCGAATATGCTTCGAGCACGCCGGAGGCGATTGAAGCCTATAAGGTGGCCGATAAAGCCTTCAACGACGCGTCTAATCAAGTGGGCTCGTACATGGGCTATTACGGGTTAAGCTCTATGGCCTTTGCCTTGTTGCTCACCTTGTGGACCTCACGCCGCCGCATCAACCGCAAGTATGTTCATATGGCCTCGCTTTTCGCCGGTGCCTATGGATTCTTCAACATGTATTTCGCGAACGAACCTTCCGACCTCGGTGTGAGTTTCGTCCTCATCGGTTTCAGCTGGGGATCCATCCTCTCTATGCCGTACGCCATGTTGAGCTCGGCCATCGATCCGAATCGTATGGGCGTGTACATGGGAATCTTCAATATGTTTATTGTGCTCCCACAAATTGTAGCGGCCTTCGCCATCACACCGTTGTACAAGAACATCTTTGGCGACGCTCCTATTAATGCAATGCTTTTGGCGGGTTCCGCACTCGTGCTGGCCGCACTCGCCAACCTGCTCATTACCAACAGAAAGGTCATGACCTACGTGCCGGAAGGCGAAGCATGACCCTAAAAAAAGGTGCCCGTAAGGCGCCTTTTTGTGATTAATAAGCTCGTTTTTTCCGGAATTCCCGTGGAGAACACCCCTTGATTTTCAAGAACGCCCGGTTGAAGGAAGAGCTTGAATTGAATCCACTTTCCTCGGCAACTTCAGTCATGGCTTTGTTGGTATTGATCAATAAGTTTGAGGCGACGGTGGTGCGTAATTGCATGAGGTAATCCACAAAGGTCAGGCCCGAGGTTTGCCGGAACCAGCGGCTGAAGCTCTGCTCGGTCATGCTGGCTACATCGGCAATTTCGCTAAGTGTGATGGTGCCTTGGTAGTGGTCTTGAATGTATTTCGAAACGCGCTCCATACGTTGGCTGATCTTTTGGCTCATCACATTGGAGTAGGCGCTGTTGGTTGAGACGGTGTTGAATTCCGGTCGCTCGGCAATCATAGCCATAAGGTTGAAGAAGGCGCCGATGCTTCGGAGCGGGTCTTTGCCGACGATGGTTTCGAAGGCGTGGTGTTCTTTGTCGTTGAGTATGCCCAAATCAATACCAAAACTCATGGCTTTGAAGAGGCGTTGAAGGGCGGAACTTTCTTTGAAGGAATTGAGCCATTCTTGAGTGAATTGGAGCCCCCAACATTCCTTTTCCATCACCACACCTTCCTCATCTGTGCTGATGAAGTTGTGGGGAAGGTAAGGCCCAAGTAGGAAGGCCATCCCAGGGCGGAACTCAACGGTTTTGTTACCGATGAAGGCGATGCCTTCGCCTTTGACGATGTAGGTGATTTCGATTTCTGGGTGGTAGTGCCAATAATCATCGAATATGCTCTGCTTGAGGACATAGCTGTTATAGCTACGGTCCTGTTCGGCAATGCGGATATTTTCAATGGTGGCTTTCACGCTACAGTAGTTCTATTATTTGGGCTTCCCAAGGCTCATATTCGTTTTCCTCCTGCTCTAACCTGTTAGTTAAGGTTCGCCGCTCGTCGGAGGAATTCATGACTAAGCGCCAGGCTCCTTGTTCCGAGGTAATCCAGAGTA
>DMCR01000004.1 GCA_003445735.1 Cryomorphaceae bacterium | reverse complement strand
GGGCATTGGTTCAGATCCAAGAATTGGCAACAAGTTCATCTACCCGGGTATTGGGTACGGGGGTTCTTGTTTCCCAAAAGACGTAAAAGCATTGGCCCGTACCGGACGTGAAAACGGACACACCATGCGTATCCTCGAAGCTGTTGAGGCAGTGAATGACGATCAGAAGAGTGCGCTGTTCAATAAAATAAACGCCTACTTCGGCGGCAAGCTTCAGGGCAAGACCATTGCTTTCTGGGGGCTATCCTTCAAACCAAATACCGACGACATGCGCGAGGCACCTTCAGTGGTCATCGCCAACCTTTTGATCAGCGCTGGCGTACACGTTCGCGCGTACGACCCAGTCGCTATGGAAGAAGCTAAGCACCAGCTCGGCGATAGCATCACCTACTGCAACAGCTACCTCGAAGCTACAGAAGGTGCAGATGCCTTGGCACTGATCACGGAATGGACCGAGTTCCGAGTGCCTGATTGGAACAAGGTGGCCGGAGCGATGAACGGCAAGGTCTTATTTGACGGACGCAACCTCTACCGCAGAGAAACCCTAGCGGAAATAGGGTTTGATTATTACGGCATCGGCCAAGGACAGCAGATCTAATGGCAAAAGTACTCATCACAGGCGCGGCAGGTTTTTTAGGTTCTCATTTATGTGACCGCTTCATTGCTAATGGTGATGAGGTTCTTGCTATGGACAACCTTATCACGGGGAACATGGAGAATCTGGAGCACCTCAGCGGCCATCCAAAATTCACTTTCTACCACCACGATGTAAGCACCTTTGTGCACGTACCGGGAAAATTGGACTACATCCTCCATTTCGCTTCACCGGCCTCCCCCATTGATTACTTGAAAATCCCCATCCAGACCTTGAAAGTGAGCTCCCTTGGGACACACAATCTCTTGGGTTTAGCACTCAATAAGGGCGCACGCATCCTCGTAGCGTCGACCTCTGAAGTATACGGCGACCCACTAGTCCACCCACAAACGGAAGATTATTGGGGCAACGTGAACCCAGTAGGCCCACGTGGGGTATATGATGAGGCCAAGCGCTTCATGGAGGCCATGACCATGGCCTACCACACCTACCACGGTCTGGAAACGCGCATCGCGCGCATCTTCAATACCTACGGACCGCGCATGAGATTGAACGACGGACGGGTATTGCCGGCTTTTATTGGGCAAGCATTGCGCGGTGAAGATTTAACCATCTTCGGCGACGGTTCTCAAACTCGCTCGTTCTGCTATGTAGACGACCTCGTTGAAGGGATTTACCGTTTACTGATGAGCGATTACGCACAGCCCGTCAACATTGGCAACCCACACGAAATCACGATTAGCGATTTTGCCCAGGAGATCATCAAACTCACGGGAACCAGACAAAAAGTGGTATACAAAGAACTACCGGTGAACGACCCTATGCAGCGCCAACCCGATATCAGCAAGGCTAAAGAAGTATTGGATTGGGAGCCTAAAGTCATGCGTGCCGAAGGACTAGAGCGCACCTACGCCTGGTTTAAAAACTTACCCGAGGGTCGTTTGTACCGGAAGGAGCACCGCGATTTCGAAGATTACAAAAGAAACTAACCAACCATGAACCAAATCTTAATCACAGGCGGACTCGGCTATATAGGCTCTCACACTGTTGTGGAGTTGATCAAAACCGGCTACCATCCCATTGTGATCGACAACCTAAGCGAAAGCCCCATTGAAGTCAAGGACCGCATTGAAAAAATCGTGGGTAGGGAAATCACCTTCCGACAAGTTGAACTCTGCGACCGCGCTGCAGTAGATGCAGTGTTTGAAGAGTTCCCGGATATTTCAGGTGTCATTCACTTTGCCGCTTTCCTCGTGGTAAATGAAAGCGTTGAGGCACCGCTAAAGTATTACCACAATAATTTGTTGAGTACCGTTAACCTTCTTCAAAGTATGGAGGCCCACGGCATTCGCAACATTGTTTTCTCGAGTTCTTGCACGGTATATGGCACTCCAGAAAACCCACATGTAGATGAAAATGCGCCCGTACAAGCTGCGGAAAGCCCGTACGGCAATACCAAGAAGATGGGTGAGGAAATCCTCCGAGATACCGCAGCAACCCGAACTGTGGATGTGTTGAGCTTGCGTTATTTCAATCCTATCGGCGCCCACCCCACAAGTATTATTGGCGAATTCCAAGACGGCGAACCGCACCACTTGGTTCCCTATATCACCGAAACTGCCATTGGTAAGCGTACAGAATTAAAAGTATTCGGGTCCGATTACGATACGCGCGACGGCTCTTGCATCCGAGATTACATTCACGTCATTGATATTGCCAAAGCCCATATTTTGGCTGTTCAACATTTGATCGACGGCAAGACCAAGGGATATGATGTGATCAATCTGGGATCTGGAAACGGATCTACGGTGTTGGAAATGATTAATGCTTTTGAACGCGCCACGGGAATTGCCATTCCATACAGCCTAGCGCCACGTCGCACTGGGGATGTACCCGCGGTGTATGCAAATATTGCGAAGGCGGAAAGCGTGTTGAATTGGACCCCAGAAAAAACATTGGAGGACATGCTCCGTGATGCTTGGAATTTTGAGCAGTCATTGACTCAAAAACACTAATATGAAGAACATCATCATCACCGGCGGTGCCGGATTTATTGGCTCTCACGTTGTTCGCTTGTTTGTAAACAAGTTCAGCGAGTACCGCATCATCAATGTGGACGTGCTGACCTATGCCGGGAACCTCGAGAACTTGAGCGATATCGAATCGGCCCCAAACTATGTGTTTGAGCGCGTGGATATCGCAGAAGCTGCAGCCGTTGATGCGTTGTTTGATAAATACCAGCCGGAAGGGGTCATTCACTTAGCGGCGGAAAGTCATGTGGACCGTTCCATAAAAGATCCATTGGCCTTTATACGCACGAACATCTTAGGTACGGTGAATTTGCTCAACAGCTTTAAGCGCATTCATGAGGATTTCGAGGGCAAGCGCTTCTACCACATCAGCACCGACGAAGTATATGGAACGTTGGGCAAGGAAGGCTTGTTTGAAGAGACGACGCCGTACGATCCAAACAGTCCGTACAGCGCCTCAAAAGCATCTTCAGACCACTTTGTGCGTGCTTATGGCGAGACCTATGGCATCCCTTATGTGGTAACCAATTGCTCGAACAACTACGGCCAGAACCAATTCCCAGAGAAACTCATCCCTCTCTTTATCAATAATATCGTAGAAGAAAAGCCATTGCCGGTATACGGCGACGGTCAATACACCAGAGACTGGTTGTACGTCGTGGATCATGCTCGTGCCATTGATCTGGTATACCACAAAGGTAAGAACGGCGAGACCTACAACATTGGTGGGTTTAATGAATGGACCAACATAGATCTTATCAAGATGTTGTGCGCGCAGATGGACGAGAAATTGGGCCGTGAAAAAGGAAGCAGTGAAAAGCTCATTACCTACGTGAAAGACCGTCCGGGTCACGACCGCAGGTATGCCATTGATGCGACCAAGATCAACAAAGAGTTGGGCTGGGCGCCAAGCGTGACTTTTGAAGAAGGGCTGGCCATCACCATCGATTGGTATTTGAGCAATCCCCAGTGGTTGAAAAACGTAACCTCAGGGACTTATCAGGAGTATTACGACAACATGTACGCCAAGCGTTAATTCCCTATTTTAATTGGCATGAAAGGCGTCGTTGTAAAAAGTACTGGGAGTTGGTACCTCGTTCGAGAATTGGATAGAGGAAAGCTTTACGATTGCCGAATCAAAGGAAAGTTCCGAGTAGCTGGAATTAAAAGCACCAACCCACTAGCGGTTGGAGATTTTGTGTCTTTCGAGCCGGAAGAAAAAGATGAAGGCCAAGGCATTATTGACGGCATTGAAGAACGTAAAAACTACGTCATTCGCAAGAGTGTGAACTTGAGTAAGCGCGTGCACATTATCGCGGCGAATATGGACCAAGCCTTGTTAGTAACCACGCTGGCACAACCGACCACTTCAACGGGTTTTATGGATAGATTCCTCTCCACTGCCGAGGCCTATAACATTCCTACGATTATCGTCTTCAACAAATGTGATTTATACGATAGCGAGGAAATCAGAAGCGAACTGGACTACAGAAAAGCAGTTTATTCAGCTATCGGGTACCATTGCTTGGAAACCTCGGCCACTAAAGGGGAAGGATTGGCAGAATTGGGTTCCCTGCTCAAAGGGAAAACTACTTTACTCAGCGGACACAGTGGTGTAGGTAAGAGTACGCTCATTAATGCTATCGAACCTTGCTTAAACCTTAGAACGGGTGCCGTAAGTAGTAGCCATAATAAGGGACAGCACACCACGACTTTTGCTGAGATGCACCCGCTACAAATGGGCGGTGATATTATTGACACACCCGGAATTAAAGGCTTTGGATTGGTCAACATGGAGGATACCGACCTCAGCCATTTTTTCCCAGAAATTTTTTCCATAAGTAAAGAATGTAAATTCCACAATTGCAAACACATTAACGAACCACAGTGCGCCGTAAAAATCGCCCTCGACGAA
>DMCR01000136.1:2364-10041 GCA_003445735.1 Cryomorphaceae bacterium | reverse complement strand
AGCTTTGATAAAGCCAATCGCACGTCCTTAAGCAGCTTTCGCGGTCCCGGTATTGAAGAGGGTATTACCATGTTGGAGGCCATTCGAGAAGAATTTGGTCTACCCATCACTACAGATTTTCATACCCCCGAACAGATTGCTGGATACGGGTATCGCGTGGATATTATTCAGATTCCTGCGTTCTTGTGTCGTCAAACGGATATGTTGATTGAAGCGGGGAAAACTGGGAAAATCGTGAATATCAAAAAAGCCCAGTTCCTGAACGCCGAGAAGATGCAGTTCGCTGTGGATAAGGTGAAGTCCACGGGAAATGACCAGGTGTGGTTGACCGAGCGTGGTACCTTGTTTGGTCCAAGCGAATTGGTCGTAGATTTTAGAAATATCCAGAAACTTGCCGCCTTAACAGATCATGTGGTCATGGACTGTACGCACTCCGCGCAAGAAACCCAAAGCAATGATGGTACGACAGGGGGGAATAGGGCGTATGTACCTTATTTCGCTAAAACGGCTAAACTTTGGGGGGCGAACGCCTTTTTCATTGAAACGCATCCAAACCCCGATCAGGGGTTGTCGGACGGTCCCAATATGTTGAAACTCGCGGATTTAGAAAACCTCGTAAAAGACCTTTTATGATCCGCCTGATTGTTAGTGATTGTGACGGTGTGCTCACCGACGGGAAGCTCTATTACGGGGCCGAAGGCGAGGTGCTCAAAGTCTTCAATGTGAAAGACGGTACCGCGATCAAAGCACTCATGGCGAAAGGCATCAAATTTGGGATTGTGAGCGGGCGTGGTTCGGCAGCTTTGGCAAGACGTGCGGAAGAATTGGGGCTAGATTTTTGCCAAATGAACATCATCGATAAGGCTCAAGCCGTTGCTGGTATTCGTGCCCAATATGGTGTCGAAGTGGAGGAAACCCTTTTCGTGGGGGACGATACGAACGATTGTGTCGTGCGCTCGGAATGTGGTCATTTATATGCCGTGAACGATGCCGCAAAGGAGTTAGTGAACATCTGTGACGTGCAGCTCAAGACTGCTGGAGGCGCTGGTGTATTTAAAGAAGTATTAGCCCGTATCCATGGACATTAATCAGCACATCATACAAAGCATTCAGGCCCAAGCCAATTCCCTTTTACATATGGCGGGGCAGGACCGCAATGATTATCAAGGTGCCGTTGAGCTCATTGATGGAATGTCAGGCAAGTTGATCTTTACCGGCATGGGCAAGAGTGGGATTATTGCGAGAAAATTGGCCGCGACCTATTCAAGTACTGGAATCCCTTCCTTCTTCGTACATCCAGGAGAGGCCTACCACGGTGACCTGGGGATGATTGAAGCTAGTGATGTGCTATTCGCCATTTCGAACTCTGGCCATACGCCCGAGCTTTTGAACTTACTCCAATACAGCCGAACGAAGCACGTTATAGGGCTCTCACAAAGTCACGACAGTGCCTTGGCCCAATTCTCCACTGTGCACCTTGAATGCAAGGTGGATAAGGAAATTTGTCCCCTGAATTTAGCGCCTACTACCAGTACTACGGCGGCCTTAGTGATGGGAGATGCCATTTGCGCAGCCCTGATGGAACTGCGAAAATTCTCCAAAGATGATTTTGTCAAATTCCACCCCGGCGGCACCTTAGGACGCTCCTTGTTGACCAAGGCCAAAGACCTCATGATTACGGAAGTACCCATGGTCCAGCCTGAAGATGGCCTGCATGAGGTGCTGCTACGTATCTCCGAAGGTCGACTAGGCCTCGTGGCGGTGGGTACTCCAAGTGATGTACAAGGCGTGATCACCGATGGCGATATCCGTCGTGCCATGGCCTCTAGCACGAATCCAAATGCTTTGGTTGCTTCGGAAATGGGTACCAAAGCGCCCGTTTTTATTGATGAGCAGATGGGGGTGAGTGAGATGGATCGATTATTCCGTGAGAAAAAAATTATTACCGTCCTGGTGGGGTCTGCCCAAGATTTAAAAGGTGTGGTCCAATTCTATGATATCCATGGCTAAAGCTATTTGTATCATCCCAGCCAGATTAGAATCTTCCCGATTCCCCAATAAAATCTTGATCGACATCCAAGGGATGCCGATGTTTGAGCGCGTATATCATATCGCCCTGGTTTCAGGTGTGTTCTCTAAAGTCTTTATCGCCTCTCCGAATCCCGAAATTCTTGAGTTGTGTGAACAGCGCGGAATTGCTGCCATTGCAACCTCGTTCGACCATCCTTGCGGAAGCTCTCGTGTTTTTGAGGCTGCTCGGAGTGTTCAGCAGGATTGGGATATTGTGGTGAACCTTCAGGCCGACCAACCCTTCCTGCCTACTTCCTACCTCAAGACGGTAGTGGAGGCGGTGGGAGCTAACCCCATTGCGACCATCGCCTATGAAGAGGCGGGGGAAAAGGATGAGCACACGGTGAAGGTCATTCGTAATAAGAAGGGTGAAGCCTTGTATTTCAGTAGGTTCCCTATTCCGTATTCAGTGCCGGGTGCATCAGAGGTGGTGCGGTTGTGTCATTTGGGATTATATGCGTTCAAGAAGAACTTTGCGATGTCGTATCAAGGGGATTTTAAGTCGGTGTTGGCCCTTCAAGAATCCTTGGAGCAACTCGATTTTATCCATCATGGACATAAAATTGATGTGGCAATAGTGCCGCATTCGGTGCCTGAGATCAATATTCCTGAGGATTTAGTCTTGGCGCAAAAATTGGGTTTGTTTTAAGTAATATCCAAGTTGGCTTTAAGGTGGCGCAAAAGATCTTTACTGTAGTGCCTGTTGCGTCGATTTGAATCTGGGTGCGTTTCATTTCAAATACTCTGCCATCAACTATTACATAGTACCTTTGTTAATGTTCATACACACCTAAAAGAATTGGACCATGGCCCAACTAGAATGGCAAACCGTCAAGGAATACGAGGAAATCACATTTAAGCAGCTTAACGGTGTCGCGCGCATTGCGTTCAACCGTCCTGAGGTGCGCAACGCATTTACTCCAAAGACCGTAGACGAGCTTTGGGAGGCACTCATCTTGTGCCACGAGAGCCAAGAAATAGGTGTCGTGCTCATTACAGGTGAGGGACCGTCTCCTAGGGACGGCGGCTGGGCATTCTGCTCCGGTGGCGACCAACGCGTTCGTTCGACCACCGGATATAAAGGAGAGAACGGCATCAATAGGTTCAACATCCTGGATGTTCAACGTCAGATCCGATTCATGAACAAGGTCGTAATCGCCGTAGTGCCCGGTTGGGCAGTGGGTGGTGGCCATAGTCTTCATGTAGTGTGTGATATGACCATTGCCTCGAAAGAACACGCCATCTTCAAGCAAACCGATGCGGATGTCGCAAGCTTCGACGGCGGATTTGGCTCTGCCTACCTCGCTCGCCAAGTAGGTCAGAAAAGAGCGCGCGAAATCTTCTTCCTTGGCGCTGAGTACTCGGCGCAAGAAGCCTACGAGATGGGGATGGTGAATAAGGTGGTACCCCACGAAGAGTTGGAGCAAACGGCTTACGATTGGGCGCAGGAGATCATAACTAAAAGCCCTACGGCCATCAAGATGCTAAAGTTTGGGTTCAACCTCATTGACGACGGATTGGTTGGTCAACAAGTGTACGCTGGAGAAGCTACTCGTTTGGCCTACGGTACAGATGAAGCCGTGGAAGGCCGCAATGCTTTCTTGGAAAAACGACCTCGAGACTTCTCTAAATTTCCAAAGTTTCCATAATGGACGCGATCAAGAATAGAAAAACCCAAAAGGTATTGGCCAATAATCCCTGGACACCTTCGTTGACGGAGGGGGAAAGAGAGGAATTGGTCCAAGAACTACTCACACTTGCTGCTGCGGCTCCGTATCACTACGAAAGTGCGGCGAAGTATAGAACTGATTTGACTTCGGGATTGCCATTTCGTTGCTATGTGGCGGATGCGGCACGGTGCCGTGCGGCCGTTGATTACGCTACGGCAGAGGAGGTGCAGGCAGGCAAAATAGGTCAGATGCTCAATGCTGCTGAGGTATTGCTTATTATGACTTGGCTGCCGGATACCTTTGGGGAGCCGATTGAAGGTAGAGAGCCTATGCCGTTTACAGGTAACTTGAGGAATATGGAGCATGTCGCGGCTACCGGGGCAGCCATTCAGAATATGTTAGTGGGTGCGACGGCCTTGGGATATCCAAATTATTGGTCTTCAGGCGGTGTGCTTCGTTTTGATCCGATGCGTTCTCATTTTGATGTTCCTGCCGAAGAAATCATTCTAGGGACCTTATTTATTTTCCCAAAAGACGCCGAATCACGTGCTGATGAGGTCGTCCCAGGTAAGTTGCGAGACAAGGGGAAGGCGTTGGATACTTGGTCAAAGAAGGTCTGATTTAGGTTGCACCCCCTGTGAATGCGCCGTACTTTTGGGGTAGATGGTATTCCACAAGTACAAAACAATCTTCGTTCATATTCCTAAAGCCGCGGGGCAAAGCGTCGAAGCTTATTTCCTGGGGTTGGAAGATTTATCATGGAGTGAGCGTTTACCGTTGCTCTTGACGCCTAATGATGAGCCGTCGATCGGTCCGCCTCGCTTGGCGCACTTGCAATTGCAGGAATACCTCGATAATCACTACGTTTCTGAAGAACTGTTCAAGCAGTATTATAAGTTCGGATTTGTGCGTAACCCGTGGTCGCGTGCGGTGTCTTTTTACAAGTTTCACGGTCACCATCATTTAATGAGCTTTGAAAGATTTGTGGATAAGGCCTTGCCGAAGCTCATCAAAACGGAAAGCTGGTTTTACGGTCCCCAATACGATTTCTTCTACCGCGACGGGGTGAACCAGGCAGATTTCATAGGTAAGTTTGAATCTCTTCAAGATGATTTTAAAACGGTCTGTGCTGCACTGGATATTCCTTCGACGGGATTGCCGCACCGCAATAAGAGTGCGGAGCAGGGTGGCCTAGCTGGTTTGAAGAAATTTGGCAATAGATTTTTACACCGCCCTCAAACCCTGCCGGCATTGCTCTTTAGGAAGGGAGATACGGTGAAGAGTAAAAATTTCAGGGATTACTACACATCAGAATTGGTCGCAAAAGTTCAAGTCCTATATGCCAAAGACGTTGAGGCTTTTGGTTACTCGTTTGAGTGAGTTTTAAAATTTTTCTGCATCGTTAAGAACAACTCCCTCTCATCCATTCCATTCAGACTGATCAATACGGGCATTTCCCCATTAGGATATAGGGCTAAAACCTCGCCAACGGGTTTGTCGATGAGTAAGTGGTAGCGCATTTTGTTGGGGCCTTTGAACTTGCCCTTCGCTACTTTTCCGGTGGAAATTCCGTGTGATCGGATGGTGATTACCGGCAGGCTTTCTAATAAGGAAATTGAATCTAAATCACTGATATTTAATGAAATGCTATAGGGCCCTTGAATTTCTAATTGATTGTTTTCATAGGTCCAGCTGCTCTCCCTGTCCGACCATATGAACAATCCTACTACAAAGACTAGGGTAAGACTTAATACGATTAATCCTATGGTCGTATTGTTCTTCGTAGCGCTGCTTAATCCTTCGTTGTATTTTCGCGATGTCCAGAAGAACCAGCCATAGGCGAGAATAGGAGTGATGCCCAAATGGTAGCCTACCAGGTCCGAATCGAGGAGGTGGAAAACCACTGATAAGAGAGTATATAGGATTCCGAACCAAATGTGGAAGGTCTTGAACGCCTTGAGGTATTCCACAATAGGAAACTTGTCCTGGTCTTCACTGCTCATGGTATTGTACCCACTGAGCAGGTATTTCGCATTACTCGGGGTGATGATAAAACCTACGCTTAAAAATAGCAGACCAAGGCCGATAGATAAGTAAATCATGAACAAACTGAATTTTGCATCATTGTGAGTAGAAAAGTAGCTTTTTTGTTGTGGGTTTAGGTCTTTGACGAACAACTTTTATTCATCGCTTTTCCCTTTTACTTTCCAATTCGATGAGCAAATCACGAAGTTTAGCGGCTTCAATGAAGTCCATGGATTTGGCAGCGACTTCCATGCCCTTGCGTGTATCTCTGATGCGCTTTTCAAGATCTTCTTGGCTCGTGTAGTTTACAGCTTCTTCTGCGGCTTTGACAGATGCCATGCCCTCTTTGAATTGTATGCCCTTATTTACGGCACTTGTTTTTGCAAGGATTTCGTCTCGGCTGCTTCGAAGTGCAGTGGGTACAATGCCGTTGTCCTTGTTGAACGCATCTTGCTTTTCTCTGCGGCGCGCGGTCTCGTCTATGGTGCGCTGCATGCTATCAGTAATCTTGTCGGCATATAAGATGGCCATCCCGTTTACGTTTCGCGCCGCCCGCCCGATGGTTTGAACAAGGGAGCGCGTACTGCGCAAAAAGCCTTCTTTATCGGCATCCATAATAGCTACTAAACTCACCTCAGGAAAATCCAATCCTTCGCGGAGGAG
Source organism: Cryomorphaceae bacterium (assembly GCA_003445735.1). Classification (GTDB taxonomy): domain Bacteria; phylum Bacteroidota; class Bacteroidia; order Flavobacteriales; family Schleiferiaceae; genus UBA10364. The sequence continues at coordinate 3,613 of DMCR01000136.1, read as the reverse complement.
GTTTACCCCGATCAGCACATCGAAGGTGCCAAGTCGTAAATCGCGCATAATTTCTACGCGTTCCAATGTATCTACATCGCTGTGGATGTAGCGGCATCGGATGTCGTAGCGTGTGAAGTATTTAGTCAGTTCCTCTGCCATTCGTTTGGTCAAGGTGGTGACCAGGACGCGCTCGTCGCGTTCCACACGTATGCGTATTTCGTCCATGAGGTCGTCGACTTGGTTCTCGCAAGGGCGTACTTCGACTACAGGGTCGAGCAGGCCAGTGGGGCGGATGACTTGTTCAGCGAAGACCCCGCCGCTGAGCTCAAGTTCGAATTCAGCCGGAGTGGCGCTGATGAATAAGGCCTGTCCACGAATCTGCTCGAATTCTTCAAACTTTAAGGGGCGATTGTCCAAAGCTGCGGGTAGACGAAAGCCATATTCTACCAAGTTTTCTTTGCGCGATCGGTCGCCGCCGTACATGGCGCGTACTTGGGGTATAGTGACGTGGCTTTCGTCGACCACGAGTAGGAAGTCGTCAGCAAAGTAGTCTAGGAGGCAGAAGGGGCGTACGCCTGGAGCACGCCCGTCGAGGTAGCGGCTGTAGTTTTCAATGCCGGAACAGTAGCCCAATTCACGTATCATCTCTAAATCAAAGTTGGTGCGCTCCTCCAAACGCTTGGCTTCTAGAGGACGGCTCACATTGCGGAAGTGGTCTACCTGCTGCATGAGGTCGTCTTGGATTTGGTGGATGGCGTGTTGTAATTGGTCTTTTTCGGTGACGAATAGGTTAGCAGGGAACAGGCGCATTTCTTCCATGTGTTCGATGCGTTGGCCGCTGATCGGGTCCATGTGTTCGATGCTCTCCACTTCATCGCCCCAGAAACTGATGCGGTAGTAGGTTTCCGCATAGGCGGGGAAAATATCGACGGTATCGCCTTTTACGCGAAAGCTGCCGCGTTTGAATTCGGCTGCGGTTCTAGCGTATAGGGCGTTAACAAAGGCGTGGAGCAGGGCTTGGCGAGCGATGGTGTCGCCTACTTTTAATTGGACCACGGAACTATTAAAAGCCTCGGGGTTTCCCATCCCGTATAAACAACTTACGGAGGCAACCACAATCACGTCGCGGCGTCCACTCAATAGGGCGGAGGAGGTGCTTAGGCGAAGCTTTTCAATCTCGTCGTTAATGCTCAGGTCTTTCTCGATGTATAGGCCAGAGGAAGGTACGTAGGCTTCAGGCTGGTAATAATCGTAGTAGCTGACGAAA
>DMCR01000136.1:0-2039 GCA_003445735.1 Cryomorphaceae bacterium | reverse complement strand
GACGAAATATTCGACCGCGTTCTCAGGGAAGAATTCTTTCATCTCCCCGTAGAGTTGGGCCGCGAGCGTCTTGTTGTGACACAGGATGAGGGTAGGACGCTGGGTACGTTCGATGACGTTTGCGACGGTGAAGGTCTTCCCAGACCCGGTCACCCCAAGCAATACCTGATCCCGCTCGCCGCCGTTCAGCCCGTCTACCAAATCGTTAATGGCCGTGGGCTGATCTCCCATCGGCTCGAATGGAGCAACGAGCTTAAACTTCATGCCGGATTATTTCAGTAGGCTATTGAAGAGCTTGCGCATGGCAGTGTAATGCTCCACCAAGGCTTTTTGTTCTTCAATTTTTGCCAATGCCGCTTCCAATAATGGGTTTCCTTTCGAGGCAGAGAAGAAAGCAATATTATTTTCAAGCTGGTGTAATTCCTTCTTAGCGCTATCTAATCCTTCACGGATGGTAGCACGCTGGCGGAACAACCCATCTTGATCATCGGCCTCCACCATGGCTTTCACCTTCGCTTGCATCAAGGTAGCTTCTACCTCTTGGGCACTAAGGCCTAGTGGTGCTACTTTTTCCGCCAACAAAGCATCAAAGTTTTGGTCGTGCTCTCGTTTGCCGCCTTTGCCCAATGCGCCCCACTGCTCACTCAAGGAAATGGCATCGTCTAGCGAGGCAACCTTTGCTTTATTCATGCTGGCCAAGAAGTCTTCTTTGGCTTTCTGAGCGGCATTGCTTTGCTTTTCTATTGCTTTGCGCTCGCCGTGCATGCGATCGAAGAAATGGTTACAAGCACTCCGGAAGGCTTCCCAAAGTTTATCGCCCTCTTTTTTAGGAACATAACCGGACTTCTTCCAATCCTGCTGTGCTTTTTTAAGAATCTTCGCAGTTGCTGCAAAATCATCACTGTCTTTTACGCTATCCGCGAGCTCAATCAATGCCCGTTTCTTTTCAAGATTTACGCGTTGTGCTATCTTCTCCTCTTTGTAAAAGGCATTTTTCAATCTATTGAATTCACGCTGAGCCGTTTTGTATTCTTCCCAAACCACGGAGTTTTCTTCGCTTTTAACGAAGCCAATCTTCTTAAACTCTGCACGTAACCCTTCGAGGGCTTTACTGGATTTTTGCCATCCGCCATGTTTGGTTGGTGGCTCGGTCGTTAGGGCCTTGATTTTTGCCACAACTTCTTTCTTTGCAGCAATCTTTTCTTCGTTTTGCGCTTTGATTTCCTCATTGAAGGAATCTCTCAGCTCATGAACCTTACTGGTAATGGATTTGAAGCGTTCCCAGAGATGGTCCTTTTGCTCGCGGGGCACAGGACCAATTCTTTTCCACTTGCTGTGCGCCTGCTGTAGCGTTTTAAAAATCTTGGCGGAGGCACCGTCAGCCAACATGTTTTCTAAGGATTCACATAGAGCGACTTTCTCCGCGAGGTTATTTTGGTAATCAATCTCAATCAGGTCGTAGGCCATTCTCAAGTAGTCGAAGAAATTATCGACGTGGTGGTTGTAATTCGCCCATACGTTGCGCGCATCGCCTTTTGGGACAAGGCCAGTATTGTTCCAGCGCTCGCGCAATCCTTTGAATGTTTCGTATTTATCTTTGGCGCTACCTTCCATGATAGGCAAACCTTTGATTTGCTCAATGATATCAAGTTTGGTGGTCAAGTTTGTACCGAGTTCTGCCTCGAGTTGGCTGTAATGATTACGCAACTTATCTCTATATCCGCCATAGGTGGTGTTCAGCTGCTTGCGCAATGGCTGATCGTAATGGAAATCGATGCTATTACCACCCTCTTCGATAAAGGCTGCTTTCGCTGCATCGCGTTCGGCATTGAGCTCATGTAATATGCGGGAACGTCCGCTCTCAACCACGCCTTTGATGCGTTGCGGCTCGTGCTTACTGATGTGTTGGGCGATGATTTCAAGGGATTTTTCTATCGTCAGGGCATCGAAATCTGGTATAATCAACTTGCGCTCTTTCGGGCTTTCGTGATCGTCTTCTGGCTCTACAGCTTTGTCTTCGGTGTTTTGCTCTTCTTCTG
>DMCR01000144.1:3126-6444 GCA_003445735.1 Cryomorphaceae bacterium | reverse complement strand
TGAACAATACCAGTACCGTCTTCTGTAGTCACGAAATCCCCTGGAATCACTCGGAACGCCTCATCAGCATTTTCTGCGGGAAGGGCATAAGGCAATAATTGCTCGTACGACAAACCGACCAATTCTGTACCGACCACGGTCTTTAGAATTTGGTAAGGAATCTTTTTCGCCCCAGCTTTATAGGTGGCGACATCGCCTTCCACGAAATTTTTACCCATCAGCTTGCCCAAAAGTGGAGTCGCAGCAATGATGTTTACCGGCTCGTGAGTGTATTGATTGAAGGTTTGGACCAAGCTATATTCAATCTTTGGTCCGACCGTCAATGCGGTATTTGAAGGCAGGGTCCAAGGCGTGGTGGTCCATGCCAAGAAGTGCACCTCTACCTCGCCAAAAAGTTCTTTGCTTTGCTCATTTTTTATCATTTTGAACTGCGCCACGACGGTATTGTCTTTAACGTCGCGGTAACAACCCGGCTGATTCAATTCGTGAGAACTCAATCCCGTTCCCGCCTTAGGAGAATATGGCTGGATGGTATAGCCCTTGTAGATCAGTCCTTTGTTATATAATTCCGATAAAAGCCACCAAACGCTTTCCATGTATTTAGGATCGTAGGTCACATATGGATTGTCCATATCCACCCAATAGCCCATTTGGTCCGTCAAATCTTTCCAGATTCCGGTGTAGCGCATCACGGCATTTTTACATGCCTCGTTGTATTCTTCAATTGTGATGCTTTTGCCGACATCTTCTTTAGTAATGCCCAATTCTTTTTCGACACCCAATTCCACCGGCAACCCATGCGTATCCCAGCCTGCCTTGCGGTCTACTAAGAACTCCTTTTGGGTTTTGTAACGACAGAACACGTCCTTAAGTGAACGTCCCATCACGTGGTGAATACCCGGCAAACCATTGGCGCTTGGAGGACCTTCAAAGAAAATCCACGGCTCCGCATCCTTGCGTGCCTCCAAGGTTTGTTCAAAAACCTGTTGATCTTTCCACCTTTGCAATACCGCCTTGTGCACTCCGGCGAGGTCTAGATGGGAATATTCGGGAAATATACTCATGTGCTTATTCTACGGTAGCGATACATTTTAGTTCGATCGCAATAGGAGTCGGTAAACTATTGATTTCAACGGTGGTTCTACACGGTTGATTCTCCTTAAAGTATTCAGCATATAGGCGGTTGAAGGTTTTAAAATCACGCTTCATGTCGACCAGAAAAATCGTAACATCAACCAATTGTTCCCAGCTCGAACCACTAGCTTCAAGGATGCTTTTCACATTTTGGAACACGCTGTGTACTTGGGCCTCGAAATCGAAGGTCTTAAAGTTACCATTGTGGTCCAGTTCCAATCCAGGAACATTGCTATCATTGGGATCGCTGCCCGCGTTACGTGGTCCCACGCCCGATAAAAAAAGCAGGTTACCCACCTTTCTTGCGTGCGGATACAGTCCTACAGGTTTCGGAGCGTTTGTCGTCGAGATTTTAGATGCATCTGCCATAACTCAAAGGGTATAAGGCTGTAAAAATAGGGAAAGCCATCCGGAAGGGCGTAATGAATTGAAACCAAGGTGAAAGAAAAGTTAGTGTTATTTGTACACTTAGTCGTAATTATTATATATTTGCCCTGTATGTGAAGATTGGTGGTTCTTTCTTTTCATGCTTCTGTGATAGGTTCTAGGGGCTATTTGGTAGAATTTTCGAGGTGTTACTGAGCCGATTTTTAACACATGAGAATCCTTCCAAATTCCCCTTTTTTATTTCTAAACCTTTCCATTAATCCCATTTATACTCTGCCAAAAGCGTTGTTCCTGTGTCATTATGGCTAATTTTTGGCCTTTTGGAGGGAATTGGATCTTTTTTAGCAGTCAGAAAAGCCGTCTACAAGGACACCATCTATTATTTTTGTGAACTATTCATAAGAATACTCCAGCCCGATGCTGAACTTCATATCTAAACTTGTTGGTGCTAAAAGCGACCGCGACTTGAAAAAATTGCAACCGTACATAGATGCGGTGAATATCCACGCTGAAGAACTTTCAGCCATGAGCAACGACCAGTTGCGCGGAGAAACTGAATCTTTCAAGGCTGCCATTGAGGAGGCAACGGCTTCATTGGAATCTGAGATCGCCGCATTACGCGAGCAGATCCAACAAACTGAGGATTATGATGCACGTGAACCGTTGTACGAGCAGATCGAGGTATTGGACAAACAAGTTCTGGAAATGGTCGAATCCGTACTTGCGGATATTCACCCTCGTGCTTTCGCCTTGATTCGTGAAACTGCCGAGCGATTTACAGCAGGTTCGGTGAGTGTAAAGGCTTCGGAATTGGACCGAACACTCTCACAAGATCACTACCACATCTCCATCGATGGCAATACGGCCACCTATGCCAATGGTTGGAAGGCCGCAGGTGCTAATATTACTTGGAACATGGTACACTACGACGTACAGCTCATTGGGGGTACGGTATTGCACCAGGGAAAGATTGCGGAAATGGCTACTGGGGAAGGTAAAACCTTAGTGGCCACCTTACCAGTCTATCTCAATGCATTGGCAGGACGAGGTGTTCACGTGGTTACCGTGAACGATTATCTCGCCAAGCGTGATAGTGAATGGATGGCGCCTATTTTCAACTTCCATGGATTGACCATCGATTGTATTGATAAGCATCAGCCAAATTCTGATGCACGGCGTGCTGCTTATTTCTGTGATATTACCTACGGGACGAATAATGAATTTGGTTTCGATTACTTGCGTGACAACATGGCACGTCGCGACGAGGATCGCGTGCAATTGCGTGGACATCACTACGCTATTGTGGATGAGGTCGATAGTGTTTTGATTGACGATGCACGCACGCCGCTGATCATTTCAGGACCTACCCCTAAAGGAAATCAACACCAGTTCAATGAACTCAAAGGCTTCGTGGAAGCGTTGATGAGCGCTCAGAAAGTACTGGTTCAAAAAGAACTCAATGAAGCCAAGCAGCTTATCGCCGATGGCAATGCAGATGAAGGCGGTGTTAAACTTTTACGCGCGTATCGCGGGCTTCCAAAATCGAAGCCGCTGATTAAATTCCTTTCTCAGGATGGAATGAAATCACTGTTGCAGAAAACTGAAGGCGTGTATCTGCAGGAACAGGGCAAGAAGATGAAACTTATCGATGAGGACCTCTTCTTTACCATTGAAGAAAAGAACAATCAAGTCGAGTTGACCGGTAGGGGCATCGATTTGATATCTAAGAATACTGCGAAGGACTTCTTCGTGATGCCAGATATTACCGCTGAGCTCAGTGCTTTGGAAAAAGGAGAA